>JAFZFL010000094.1 GCA_017555925.1 Bacteroidales bacterium
CGGCAACAAACGCCTCCTGCATAACCTTTACTGATGATGTCTCGGAGATACGTTTTACAAATAGAATAATAGCCAGAACAAGGCCCACCTCTATAGCTACTGTAAGGTCAATTATTACAGTAAGGAAGAATGTGATCAAAAGTACGGCTACATCTGATTTGTCGCCTTTGAGAAGGTATTTGAAGGTTCTCCACTCACTCATGTTGTATGCGACCATAACAAGGATTGCGGCAAGACATCCAAGTGGAATATATACAGCGTATGGCATCAGGAACAGGAAGATAAGCAAAAGTACAATTGCATGAACTATACCTGCTACAGGACTCTTTCCTCCGTTGTTGATATTTGCCATAGTTCTTGCAAGTGCTCCTGTTGCAGGAATACCGCCAAAGAATGGGGTAATGATGTTGGCTACACCCTGACCGATAAGCTCGGTGTTTGAGTTGTGTTTTTTACCTGTAACACCATCGGCCACCATAGCTGCCAACAATGACTCAATAGCACACAACAGGGCAATTGTAAATGCCGGCTGGAACATGCTTTGGACTGTATCCCATGTGATATTAGGAGCAGTTGGTTTAGGTATCTCAATGCCGTTTGCAAGTTCAGGGAATTTGCTGCCAATTGTTGCAAACTCAATTCCTGCATAGTTGGCCAAGAGTACCGAAGCACCTGTGCCAATGATAATGGCAATTAGAGAGCCTGGAACCTTGTTGGTTACTTTAGGCCAGAATATAATTATAAGCAAGCAACCCAAACTCAAAAGGAACTCGCTCAAATTGAAAGTGCTCAAATGGCTGAAGTAGGCCCCCCATTGTGGAATGAACTCACTCGGAAGGTTCTCAATGGTAAGACCAAGGAAATCTTTTACCTGAGTTGAGAAGATAACCACGGCAATACCGCTGGTAAAACCTACAACAATAGGATAGGGGATAAATTTGATAATGTTACCAAGTTTGAAGAGACCCATCAGTACGAGCAGTATTCCTGCAAGTACGGTAGCTATGATAAGTCCCGATATTCCATACTGGGCAACAATACCATATACAATTACAATAAAGGCACCTGTAGGACCACCAATAAGGAAGTGGGAACCTCCAAGCAGTGAGACAAGAAAACCTGCAACAACGGCTGTAATAAGACCCTGTTGTGGAGATACGCCTGAAGCAATACCAAATGCAATGGCAAGAGGCAGTGCTATGATACCAACAATGATACCGGCAATAAGGTCGGAGGTGAAGGCCTCTTTGGAGTAGCTCCCTTTCTTGAAGTTTTCAAGAATTTTTGGCTGAAACACTTCAGCCAGATTGAATTTTGCCATATAATAAGTATTAGATTAATAATCTTTTTAAAACGGGCGCAACACTCTATTTGAAGAGATCCAAAACCTTTTCAATGATGAGTGCAGACTCTTCTGTAGCAGAAATTACAAGGTCGGGTTCTGCCTGAATGTAATCATTCTCACTCTTGAAGCGTTTTTCGCCTCCTCCGGTAATATTGAGCATTACAACTTCGTCTTTGGAAATTTTGCCGCTTTCAAGGGCCTTTTTCAAGCTGCATACTGCTACAGCTGCAGCAGGATTGATATCTATTCCTTCAAG
This sequence comes from Bacteroidales bacterium, assembly GCA_017555925.1. The sequence continues at coordinate 1,602 of JAFZFL010000094.1, forward strand.
CTTCTCAAACATCTCTCCGGCAACTCTCAACTCTTCGTTGGTTACAATTTTAATATCTCCGCCGGTAGCTTTTAGCGCATCATAAAGTCCACCAGCCAATGAGTATGGAGGTCTTCTGTTTGAAAGTACTTTTGCATCAATTTCCAATGCACGTTTTACCGCATCCTCCTCATCGTATTGCAACAAGGCTCTGCTATCTTGTTTGAAAGCGTCATACATTGGTGTGAACGGAATATTCTGTGAAGGAATAAGCTTCATAAGTTTGTTGCCAAAACGTCCGTCCTCAATGAATCTCAAATTGGCCTCCCATGCTGCAATTGTTCCTGTGCCGCTTCCTATAGCCTGGAAATAACTGTCGGGAATCTGACCGATATGTTCAACTGCAGAGAGAACTGTTGTACTCATACCATCTCTGCGGGCAACATTCTTTGCACCTCCCTCTTCAAGGAAAGCTGCAGATTCACAAACCTTTGCTCCAAGCTGTATAGCATCAAAATAATCTGTACCAGCAGGGGTGCATATTATCTTTACACACTTGTTAAGAGGCTTTTTGAACCAGAGTGCATTCATGTTTTCAAAAGGAACTGCAATTACAATAGGAATGTTGTTTTCTGAACAAACCTGGGCAAAAGCTCTTGCTGTATTGCCGGCAGAGGCCACAACAAGTATTCTCTTCTCATCCTCGGGAAGTCTACCGCATACAGAATAGGCCTCTGTCTCTTTGAATGAGCAGGTATTCATTCCGGCACCCTTTTCAGGCCAGTAGCCCGAAAATGTTATATAAAGATTGCTCAGGCCAAACTCTTTGGCTAAAGCCTCGCTTTTGTAGGTAACAGGTGCGCATGAGCCTTCAAGCGCCCTTTGGACAGGTAACCAGTCGGCATATTTGTACAGGCCGTAGCTGTTGTCCTTGAACTCTATCTGTTTTTTATCATAAATGGCCCTTACCAATGAAGCAGAAGAGCACTCCTTGTCATTTAATGCCCAGCCTGTATCTTCAAATGTACGGCCTGTTGCAACTGTATGCAACTTATATCCAGTTGGTTTTATTTCCATAATTTATAGTTTTTCAAAAGGTTGGCAAAAGTAAGTCATTTTGCTCTTTTTTCAAAGACAAATCATATTGCAATTCTATTTCAAATTGCCGGCAACTGCTTGTGCAATATCAACCACCGGCACTTCACTCTGGTCTGAGAAGGTCTTCAAACAGAGCGGACAGGCAGTTACAATTTTGTCGGGATTATCAAAAGTAAGAGCCTTCAGTGATTCTTGAGTAATTTTGACCCTATCCTGATAATTTAGAGTAAGGCTGCCCAGACTGCCTCCGCAACAGATGCTCTCCTTTTTCTCATTGCCGGCTTTTTTAAGCTGGCCAATGGCACTCAATACATTGCGAGGCTCTTTATATATGTTGCAGCCGCGTCCGAGTTCACAAGGATCGTGATATACAAAACTCTCCTCAGAATTGTTAATTCTAATACGCTTATGATCAATCAGTTGATTGATATATTGGGTGTGATGCAAAAGTGTGATGCCCTGCAAATTGTACTCCTCCTTAAGAACTTTGAGGCATATAGGGCAGGAGAGTACCACTGTGCTGCATCCGCTGGATCTGATAAGTTCACGGTTTCTCTGTATAACCTCTTGAGCTGCTGATATTTTACCTGCAAGCATAAGAGGTCTTCCGCAACATACTCCTCCATCCTTATCTGCAAAAATATACTCTTCTCCTGCCGCATCAAATATAGTGGTCATTGATTTTATTATTGCAGGAGTAAGGTGTGTCATACACCCGGCAAAGTATAGAATTTTGTTATTCCCGACAATCTCTTGCGGAGCGTGGTGTGCTGCATTGAGGAAACTGTAGTTGTAAGGAAGTTTATCTGTAACCGTTGCCCTTTGGGCCTGTTTCAATCCGCATGAATCAACTCCTACAGGGCAGAGAGCAACGCATTTGCCGCACATCAGACATTTATCTGCAATCTCATTTATCTTCTTTCTGTTGTTTCTTCTCTGAAACCTTACAAAATAGACCGAAGAGTATTTGAGGTTCTTCTTTTGCGAGTTCATTGGGCAGGCATCAAGGCAGATACCGCAGCTTGAACATGAGTAAATCTCGGCTTCTGCAACTCCTTTGCGCGGGTGGTGTATCTTAAGTCCTGCATTTCTGATCAAAATATAAAAAGCCTCTGTAGGAATATGCATATAGCGGCTGAATGGCAGTGCAAGGAAAAAGAGACCCAAAGCAATGGAGTAGGCCCACCAGGTAGGAAGTATGTTCATATCGTTGCCAAGGAAGTTGGCAAAGAGCATATTTACAGGTTTTGTAAGGAAGCTTCCTCCGCTGATTCCTGCTGTAAAACCCTCCGCAAGCAGACGTAGCGGAAATATTGACCAGAGACACCAGAGGGCCACTCTGTCGGCGAAGCAAGGCTTGGTAGTTCTTCTCATTCCCAACGCGGTAGACCTTACCCTTTTGTACATGGCAAGGCCAATGCCGCTAAGTACCATAAGAAGGAAAAGGTCCATCAAAAAGAAGAAGACAGCTCCCTTGAGGGTTGCATTCTGCTCTGCAACAAAGAACCTGTAAAAAACCGGGTAGTAGAGGATTCCGTTTCTTTGAGGTACGAACAGCATAACTTCTATGTGTCCCAATAGAATAAGCATGAACCAACCGAATGCAATACTGGCATGCATATAGCCAAGCAGGGCATTGCGCTTGAAAATTTTTATATGCAGAAGACAATCACAAATGATGTCCCGTACATTTTTGAACATAATTGTAGGATTGGCAAGGGAGATGAAGAACTTCTTTCTGTCGCTCCCCGGAATAGCTCTGAATACCCTTACCATTGCTATAGCAAGGTATATGAGTATAAATACCATTCCTATCATAAAAGGCAGTACAAATGGGTCGTAGCCGCCTGCAATTCTCTCTCTCATTACTTTTTGGTGTTGTATATTTTATTAATTGACAATAAGAGGTTTCTGGTATTGATAGCCCTTGGGCATACCATAAAGCATTTGCCGCACAGAAGGCAGGATTGCACATACTCAAGAGCCTGTTTTTCCTGACCGTTCTGCAGGTATAAGATGGCACTTCTCAAACTTGTTTTTGTAAATTTGCCGGCAGTGCAGCTTGCTGTACAGGAGCCGCAGGCCATACATTTGAGCACATCGGGTTCAAGCGCCACAAGCCTGTTCCATTTCTCCTTGTCAAAGAGGTTAAGATCTACCCTTGAACTTGGAGTAAGTGTGTATCCGAACTTTGCCATTACTCTTTGTTTTTAATATAGTTGTGAATTGCCAATGCTGCAGCGCGGGCTTCGTGCAGGGTGTCAGGCAATGTTTTTGGTCCTGTGCAGGCTCCGGCAAAGAAGATGCCGTTCCTGTCGCTCTCCTGTAGTGAGTATATAGTGTCTTTGCAGGTAAAGAAACCATCTTCATCGCTTTTAAGGCTCATCATGCTTCCAACCCTTTTTCCTGTAGCGCAGTTGGTCATACCGCTCATTAAGACCAGCAGGTCCAGGGTAACTTTTATTGGTTTTCCACTTAAGGTATCTTCTGCCTTTACAATAAGTTGCTTGTTTATATCCTCTGCCACTTCCGACACTCTTCCCCTTATGAATCTTACTCCGCAATCTTTTTGCGCTTTAAGGTAAAGATCCTCATATCCGCGTCCGAACATCCTCAAATCCATATAGAAACAATAGACCTGTGCATCTGGAAAAGCCTCTTTAACCTCACAAGCCTGTTTTACGGCTGTGGCACAACAC
>JAFZFL010000095.1 GCA_017555925.1 Bacteroidales bacterium
GGTTATCTATAAGGATGAGAAGAGCAAACTCTACTATTTGAGATATTATGTGGATGAGCCGGCTGGTTCTACAGATGGCGAGGTGGAAGGAGCTGTAACTCTTGATCCTGAAGCACCGTTTGATCCAACAGTAAAACATCAGATTCTTCATAGAGATGAGCAGGGAAGACGTTATGCTGTTGTAGCAACTACCCGTCCGGAGACAATTATGGGCGATACTGCCATGTGTATAAATCCAAAAGATCCTAAAAATACATGGTTGAAGGGTAAAAATGTTAGTGTTCAGCTTGTAGGACGGTCAATTCCTGTGATAGAAGACAGATATGTGGATATTGAATTTGGTACAGGCTGTCTGAAAGTTACCCCTGCACATGATACCAATGACTATATGTTGGGTAAAACTCATAATCTTGAGACTATAGACATCTTCAATGCAGATGCCACTTTGAGTGAAGCTGCAGGTCTGTATGTTGGTATGGACAGAATGGATGTGCGCAAACAGATTGTTATAGACCTGAAAGAGGCTGCGCTTATGGAGAAGGTAGAGAATTATGAGAATAAGGTAGGTTATTCTGAGCGTAATTCAGATACTGCTGTAGAGCCGAGATTGTGTATGCAGTGGTTCCTTAAAATGCAGCACTTTGCAGATATTGCGCTTCCTCCAGTTATGAATGATGAGCTCAAGTTCTATCCTCCTAAATATAAGACTACTTACAATAACTGGCTTGAAAATATTCAGGACTGGTGTATAAGCCGCCAACTATGGTGGGGACATAGAATTCCTGCATACTTCCTTCCAGGTGCGGAGGAGAAATTTGTTGTAGCTGAAACTCCTGAAAAGGCATTGGAACTTGCCAAAGCAATTCCTGGATATGAAAATATTACTGCAGACCAGCTCCGTCAGGATGATGATGCACTTGATACCTGGTTCTCTTCTTGGTTGTGGCCATTGTCGCTATTTAAACATTATAGCGATGCAGAGAATGAGGAGATCAAATACTATTATCCTACAAGTGATCTTGTAACCGGTCCGGACATTATCTTCTTCTGGGTTGCACGTATGATTATGGCAGGTTATGAGTACAGGAATGAGATGCCTTTCAAAAATGTCTATTTTACAGGTATAGTTCGTGACAAATTGGGACGTAAAATGTCCAAATCGCTCGGCAACTCACCTGATCCGCTTGATTTGATTGCAAGATACGGTGCAGATGCGGTGCGTATGGGTATGATGCTTTCTGCTCCTGCAGGAAACGATATTCTTTTTGATGAGGCTCTATGTGAGCAGGGCAGAAATTTCAATAACAAGATTTGGAATGCATTCCGTCTTGTTAAGGGTTGGAGCATAGATAATGCGGCCCATCAGCCTGAGAGCGCTAAAATAGCTGTTGAATGGTTCAATGCAATGTTGGACAAGGCGAGTGCAGAGATTGCTGACCTAATGGGCAAATACCGTTTGTCGGAGGCTCTTATGGCGGTTTACAAACTCTTCTGGGATGATTTCTGTGCATGGTATCTTGAGATGGTAAAACCTGCATACGGTGCCGGAATTGATAAGGCAACTTATGATGCAACCTCTTCATTCTTTGATTCGTTGTTGAGACTTCTTCATCCATTCATGCCATTTATTACAGAGGAGCTATGGCAGAATCTTGAGGAGAGGAAGGATGGAGATACAATAATGTTTGAAAAGATTCCTTCAGGCAATGGTTCTGAGAATCCAGTAATTGCTCAGTTTGAGGATGCTTCACAAATTGTAATGAATGTGAGAAATATCAGACAGACAAAGGGTATATCACCTAAAGAGCCGCTTGAGATTTTTGCACAGTTACCTTATGATTCATCTATGGATGCTGTAGTGAAGAAATTGGCAAATATCTCTTCAATTACTACTGTTGATGCTTTTGACAGCAAGGCACAGGGTGTAAACTTCATGATTAGGACTAACAACTTCTTTGTTCCTCTTAATGAGCATATTAATGTTGATGAGGAGGTTGCCAAGATGAAGGCCGAAATTGAGTATTATGAAAAATTCCTTAAACAGGTTAACGGCAAACTCTCAAATGAGAAGTTTGTAAACAATGCGCCTGAAAATGTTGTTGCAATAGAGAGAAAGAAACAGGCAGACGCAACTGCAAAGATTGAGAATCTACAGAACAGCATAGCAGCATTATTGAACAAATAGAGAATAACATATTGATATGCAACCATATAGTGGACTGACAGAGAGTCAAGTCAAAGAACACAGAGAGAAATATGGCAATAATGACCTGACTCCCCCTGCAAGGGAGAGTTGGGTTAAATTGCTTTTAAGCAAGTTCAATGACCCTATTATAAAGCTCCTTTTATTTGCAACCGTGTTGTCTATGGTTACAGGCTATTTCCATGGTTCAATGGTAGAGAGTTTCGGTATTGTTCTGGCTGTATTCTTGGCTACATTCCTGTCATTCATAAATGAGTTCAAAGCCGGTAAGGAGTTTGATATTCTCAATAAAGTAAATGACACCGTGAATGTCAAGGTCTACAGAAATGGTGCAGTATGTGAAATTTCTAAAAATCAGATTGTTGTTGGGGATATTGTGATTCTTGCCCAGGGAGACGAAATCCCCGCTGATGGAAAGCTGTTGGAATCTATGGATCTGGCTGTAAACGAGTCAAGCCTCAATGGTGAAAGTAAAGATTCACCAAAAACTCATATTATAGCAGATAGTTATAGTGGAGCTTACTCGCCCAATTTTGTTTATAGGGGAACTACCGTTTCTGAAGGAGATGGTGTATTTGAAGTTACCCAGGTTGGAGACAATACAGAAATTGGAAAAACTGCACGTCAGGCCAGTGAACTTACCGGTGCAGAGACACCTCTTAACAGACAGCTTGATAGTTTGAGCGGTGTTATTGGTAAAGTAGGATTTATTGTTGCTTCACTTACTTTTATAGCGTTGGTAATTAGAGACCTTGCCCTTGGTATTCTCACTTTCCAGGCTACTTTGGATAATTTCTCAATACTTTTGAGCTTTTTCATGATTGCTGTAACACTTATTGTGGTAGCAGTTCCCGAAGGTCTGGCCATGAGTGTTACATTAAGTCTTGCATATAGCATGCGCAAGATGACCGCGGAGAATTCTCTTGTAAGAAAAATGCATGCTTGCGAGACAATGGGTGCAGCAACTGTAATATGTACTGACAAAACAGGTACCTTAACCCAAAACAGAATGGAAGTGCAACACTTTTCATCTGATGTTGATGGGAGGTTCGCTTTTCAGGTGGCTGCCAATACAACCGCCTTTCTTGAGGAGAAAAATGGCAAGATAAGTTCTATTGGAAATCCTACAGAAGGTGCATTGCTGTCATTCCTTGCTAAAAGAGGATATGACTATAATGAATATAGAGGCAAATCTGTTGTGTTGCAGAGACTTCTCTTTAATACCCAAAGAAAGTTCATGGCCACTTTATGTGAGTGCAAAGAGCTGTCGGGAAGCAAATTGTTCCTTTTTATCAAGGGTGCACCTGAGATAATTCTTTCCAAATGCAAAGCGGAAGAGGTAAAAGATGCTATTGAGGAGGTAAAAAAATATCAGGCAAAGGGAATGAGGGCCCTTGCTTTTGCTGTAGCAGAGATTGGGATTGAAGAGGGTAAAAGTGATATTAATGATTTGCTTGGCTCCGTATCGTTTGATTATAGCGGATTTGTTGCAATTGCAGATCCTATAAGAGATGATGTTCCACAAGCTATGAAGCAGTGCCTTGAGGCTGGAATAAAGGTGAAAATTGTTACAGGTGACACCTCTCTTACAGCTATTGAGATTGCACGTCAGGCAGGGTTGTGGAGTGAGAGTGATACTGAGGCGAATTTTATTACAGGAGCAGATTTTGAGGCTCTTGATGAGGAGGCGGCCAAAAAGGCGGCCCAAAGGATAAAGGTTATGTCGAGGGCACGACCTTCCGACAAGATGAGGCTTGTAAGACTTCTTCAGGAGAGTGGTGAGGTTGTGGCTGTTACAGGTGATGGTACCAATGATGCTCCGGCTCTGAACTATGCCGATGTGGGTCTTGCTATGGGAAGCGGAACAGCTGTTGCCAAAGAGGCGAGCGATATAATATTGCTTGATGACTCTTTTGCGAGCGTTGTGAATGCCGTGCAATGGGGAAGGTCAATCTAC
>JAFZFL010000096.1 GCA_017555925.1 Bacteroidales bacterium
ATTTAAGAAGAGTAGGATATAAATATTGTAATCCTGATGATTTATCTATTGAGCCATTCCAAGAGTTATACGAATCAGACAAATATGCAATGGGCTTAAATCGCAATAAGAATGGTTGGTTGATTGCGACATTCTTTAGATATGACCAAGAAGTTGAATTTGAACATTTGTTAGAAAAGTAACATAGCAAAGAAAACAATAAATGGGAGCAGTCTTCACAGATGGCTCCCATTTTTCGTATATTCCATAAAATTGTAGTATATTTGCAGTGCATTACCAGTGCGACTGTAAATCAAATTGTTTATTCTTATCAAACCTTATTAAAAGCAATTTATTTATGGAATACAGTAGAAAAAGTAAAAGTATTGGCACAGGAAATGAAACTCCCAAAGAATGTATATTGAAGAGATTGTCTTCAAAGGATGGCTCCACACCGATAAGGGTTGGACTTATGGAGTCATCGTAAAGAAAACACGTATTTAACCACTCCTGTGTCATACTTTGCTTTTCTACATTATAATAACTGCTTTATTTCTTGCCACCTTTCTTTTTTACATTATAGGACAAGGCTTTCTTCATAACAGCATTAAAATCCACCTTATCACCAATAGGCTTTTTCAATTCTTCTATGGGTTGGTCAAGAATCGGAATGTAATGCTTGTCTTTCTTTGTCTTCATTATGCAGCAATTTGCTTTTGAGTTATACGGATATTAGAGTTTGACATCATAATTTCAAACCTCTGAGCGTTAGAAACTTTGCGGTGATTATATCGTACGCAAAACTCATCAAAATATCTTTGTATGTATTTGCGACTAACACGATTATATATACCATTGATTGGACGCTTGCAGTAATTGCCCCAAAATCCTTCAATGCTATTAGTATAGGCATTGCCATTTACATATAGACCTTTTCCGTGGTCAACCATTTCCGTATGGTACATTCTGCGTACTTTATCATATCCACACCATTCATCAGTATAGAGTGTGGCACTGCGTTTCACAGTCCTAAGTATGGGCGGTGTAAGAGAACGAACAGAAGTGTCGTTTACAACCTTGCAAACCACATTTCCGCCACGCTCAAGCATACCCATAACAGGAACTTTATCAACGAATGCTCTGCCTTGGCATTTCTTTGCTTTCTTATTTGCGTGGCGATTCTTATTCTTGCCACCAACGAAAGTTTCATCTAATTCCACTTCGCCATCAAGTTTGATTCTATGTACACCACGATGAAATGTTCTGCGTATCTTCTGCAAAAGAAACCACGCAGTTTTCAATGTAACGCCAATATCTGAAGAAAGTTGAGTGGCGGATATTCCTTTCTTGTGATTAGCAACGAAATATATAGCAAGGAACCATTTACGCAAAGGAATCTTGGTGTTTTCAAAAATTGTACCGATACGGACATTGAAATTCTTACCAGTGTTTTTACAGCGGTAATAGCCATCGCCACGCTTGTACACTTTGGAACTTGCATCGTATGGTGATACAACGCCATTGGGCCATAAGACCTTTTCAAGATAAGCAATACATGTTTCCTCATTTGGGAATGCTGTGTAGAAGTCATAAAGCGATTCAAATGCTCCAAAGTTTATATCTTTCATAAGCCAACCATTTTGGGGGTTGGTATGAGTAACTTTGGTGACTTTTTTACAAAGTGCCAAAAACCACCTAAAATCTGTGGAGATTAGGTGGTTTGAGAGAGTAAATAATTGATTGGCAAGAAAATGCAATCAAATGTTAAAAATCTATAACGAGTAGGGTAAACTCATATAAACTTACCTAAATTATTTATTAAATATGTGAACCAATTTGTTTTTTCTTTAAAAAAGTTATACCTTTACGCGGTTAGAGTGCGCACCTTGCGCAGGTACTCCTTTGAGCGACGCTTTGCGCCCCTGCACAACAACAAAAACCTGAACTTAATATATTAACTTAATAATTAACTCAAATGAAAAAATTTACTTCTTTTATGTTGATGCTGCTTTGTGCAGTGACAGCTTGGGCGCAGACATTGCCTGCGACCGACAAGGCTTTTATAGTCGAGAATGAACGAGGTGACTTGGCTATTAACAATGATGGCACAGCACTTATCGGTACTCCTAATGTTGCTATCACTAATGTAGCACAGAAAAACTTTGCTTTTGTCCAATACGAAGGTAAGGTTTACCTCTACAGCGTATGGGCAAACAAATTTGTGCAGAAGGATTGCTCTTTGACAAACTCTCTTCCGGTAGATGACATTACAGTTGAGAAAGTTGGTGATGGCAAGTTCTTCTTTAAGTTTGACAATGCTCACAATGTAAATCTTGGTGGTAGTGGACAGATTGCAGTGAATGACTGGGGTACTTTGGATGCCGGAAACCAATTTACTTTGATTGAAAATGGCGATTTTGACTCTGAAGCAGCTCTTGCAATTTTGGCAAACTCATATACCATTACCTACAATTTTACATACGGTGGTAAGTTAGTTGCTACTCAAACAACAAAGATTGATAAGGGTGCAAATTATCCTGCTTTCACAGCTTTGCCTTGGGGTGCTAAAGCAACAGTTCCTACAGGTGTTCCAACAAAAGACGAAACTGTTGAGATTGTTTGTACAACTGACGCTTCTGTTCTTCCTTTTGTACCGGCAGACTCTTACGATGATGCAAACATGAAGTGGTACTATCTTCAGTTCCACGCCAATGACAAGAATCACTTGTACTATAAAGAAAGCGGTGAGGTTCTTTTGGCAGACAAGACAACTTATGACGAGAACAACAAGGATGCATATACATGGGCATTCGTAGGTAACCCATTTGAGGGTTTTACAGTTTACAACCGCAAGGCTTATAACGATAATTCTAACTTGAAACTCAATGCGGCTTCAGCCGGTGCGGTTTTGGGTACAGCAGACCACAAGTTTACCGTAACTTCAAGTTCACACGGAACAAATGGTTTCTACATGGCAAGTGCACAGGGTGAGAATACCCAGCGCTTCAACAAACAGGGTGGCAAAGTCGTTTACTGGAGTGGTGCCGATGCCGGTTCTACATTTATGGTAGTTGAGCGCCCAATGGGTCCTGTGGCAGAACTTCAGGCTCTCATTGTTGAAGCCGAGGCTCTTTTGGGAACAGTAAATGCAAATCAGGGTACTATAATTGGTAAGTATACTGCTGAAACAGCTACTGCTTTGAATTCTGCTATTGTAACTGCTAAGGCAATTGCTGCTGCAAATATTACAGCAAGCGATGTTGAGACTTTGCAGGCTGCAATCAATGCAGTATCTGTAATTCTTCCTACAGCAGGTAAATATTACCAGTTCCACAGCTCACTTGCTGCGTTTACAGAGATAAAGGCTGTACATGGAACAGATGGCACACCAGGTTGGAAAACTTTGAACAATGATGACAAGAACTTCTACTGGAAGGCTGTTGAGACCGGTAACGGTATCGCATTGCAGAATGCAGCCAATGGCAAATATCTGCATGGTAATGCAGGTCAGTCTGGTGCTTGGAGCCTGACAGATTCACCAGAGGGTGCAGAAATGGGTGTTAAGATTTTCTCAGAGGCTGAGAATGAGAAGGGCTTTGAGTATGGTATCATCCTTAACAACTGGCAGATGCACGCAAACAACCACGGTGGTGGCGCAAATGCAAGCGGTAACCTTGTATCTTGGAATACAGACAATGCAAACTCTGCATCTTCTTGGTATATCTTGGAGGTTGAGTTGGAGGAGTTCTTTACTGTAACTTACAACTTCAACTATGAGGGAGATACAAAGTACACACATTCTGTAGAACTTGCAAAGGGTGCTGCATTCCCAACTGTGAATGTTGCTTTGCCTTATGGCGTAACTACAAACTTTGCAGTTCCTGAAGGTATTGTGGAAGGTAATGCTACCTTCAACTTCAACTTGACAGTTGAAACAGCACTTCCATTTAAAACTGCTGCAAGTGCTGCTGATATTACAACTTGGTACTATGCTCGTATGCACACAAACCAGCCAGGATACATTGGTGATATCGCAGAAGATAATTCAATCAATGTTGCTTGGGGCAAGTCTTCAGATGTTGCTAACAACAACTTTGTTTGGGGTTTTGTAGGTGATGTATTCAGTGGTATTACTGTTGTAAACAAGGGTACAGGCTTGCAGTTGACTTCAACCGGTAGTGGTAACGCAAAACTTACAGATAATGGTACTGCTTTCTTCGTGGCAAGAACAACAGAGACAAGCGCAAATGCAACAAATGGTTTCTGCTTGCGTAGAAATGATTCTAACAACTATTTGAATGCAAACTATAGTGCCGGAAAGCTTTCTCACTGGGCTTCAACTGATGCCGGTTCTACAATCTTCCTTACTGAGTATGAGGAGGCAGATGTAAAAGTTTCAAATGCTGGCTGGGCTACAATGTATCTTGGTTATTCAGTATATGTACCAGAGGATGTGAATGTTTATGCTGTAACAGGCGCAGCGAACGGTTATGTAACAAAGTCTCAGATTGAGGGTGTAATTCCTGCAAATACAGGTGTTCTTCTTGAGAATGCAGGCGATTATACATTCGTTAAGGCTGCTAAGGATGTTGCTGCTCTTGAGGGTAACTTGATGAACGGTTCAGTTGAGAATACATATGTTGAGGGTACAGCTTATGTACTTGCTAACCACTCAGAGGCTGGTCTCGGTTTCTACAAGGCCGAGTTGAACAAGGATAAAGATGGCAACGATGGTACAACTCACTTCCTGAACAACGCTGGCAAGGCATACTTGGTACTCCCTGCAGCAAGCGAGACTGTTGCTTTCTATGGTCTTGATTGGGAGGGTACAACTGGCGTTGATGAGGTTGTTGTAGAGAACGAGGTTAAGACAATCTTCGATATCACCGGCCGCAAGGTAGAGTCTATCACAGCTCCTGGTATTTACATTGTAAATGGCAAAAAGGTGCTGGTTAAGTAACAGCCTCCCCCTAACCCCCTCCCGTAGAGGGGAACTGGAGCTGAAAAATTAAAGAGTAATAACTTTCCACTTAATTAAATAGAGTGAATTAGAAAAGTCCTCCAAACTCTCCCCATTATGGGGGAGACGGAGGGGGCCACTTATAAGATATATGAAAAAGAATTATATATCACCTCTTGCAACAGAGGTAAACATTGCTGCAGAGAACATGGTTGCAGCATCATTGGGAATCCACAGTGACAAAGAAG
>JAFZFL010000097.1 GCA_017555925.1 Bacteroidales bacterium
ATTCTCAAGCATATGCATATACTTCAATCGTTCTGCATAGCCGTGTTTCTTTCTCTTTTTTAACATAACAAAACCCCAAAAGTTTTTGTCTAACTTTTGGGGTTCATATCATTTTTGTCTAACTTTCGGGGTTCATGTCATTCGTTTGATGAAGAGCAACCCTCTTTTTTAGTTGTAAAGATATCTCTTTATTTTGCTTGTGGCAGTTTTCTGGAATGCCTCTTCCTGAATGTGTACCTCTGCAATCTGTGAGAACTTGTTCACTTTTGTGTTTACATATTGTGCAATCTCTTTAGAGAGTTTTTCGTAGTAGGCACTCATATTGCTGCTCATCTCCTCTTTCTTTTTGTGGTAAGCTGCAACTGCCTCATCTCTCTTGGTTTCGTATGCCTTGAAGAGTTCTCTACGCTTATTGTTGTAGTGCTCTGCATACTCAGATTTCTTTAACTCATAAGCTTTGGTATATTGGGCCTTTTTATTCTCAATAGCTTGAGTGTATTCACTCTTTATATTCTCATATGCAGCCTTTTTCTCCAGATAAGCTAAAGCAATTTCAGCTTTCTTTGCTTCGTACTCTTTGATAAGCTCCATCTTCTTTGCCATATAAGACTTGTACAGCTCCTCTTTTGTTTTGTTGAGGGCGTCTATCTTTTCAGGGCTTGGATGTACTTTCGCAATAAGTTTGCCCTTTACAGACATAACAAGTGATTCTGCTATGGCAGGGTGGGAGTTGATAACGGTCTCAATCTCCTCCGGATAAATATTCTCTCCGCTTGGGCCAAGAATCATATTTTTGAGACGGCCTCTGATTGATAACCACCCTTTTTCATCTATATAGCCAAGATCTTGTGTCCTGAACCAGCCATCTTCTGTAAATGCCTCTGCTGTTGCTTGAGGGTTTTTGTAGTAACCAACCATGATATTGTCTCCTTTGGCAACAATCTCTCCCTCTCCGGTTTCAGGATTTATATTGTCAATTCTCAATTGTACTCCAGGAACAGCAGGACCTGTTGTCTGCCATTTTACCATACTTGGAATGGCTCCTGCAAGCAGTGGACAACACTCTGTAAGACCATAACCAATAGCATATGGGAATTTTGCCTCAAGAAGGAAACGCTCTACAGTACCATCGAGTTTTGCACCACCAATACCAAAGAAACGTACTCTTCCGCCAAACATTTCGGTCATCTGTTTACCAACTATACGGTGAACAAGTTTGCGGCCAATGACTGTTTTGTACATGGCTGCAGTAACCTTTTTTGCTTTGATTTTAGGTAGTATTGAGTTTTTGTAAATCTTTTCAATGATAAGCGGAACTACAAGTATTGTAGTTGGCCTTACCACCTTGAATGCCTGTAGCAGAGCTGTTGGAGTAGGGGCTTTGTCGAGGTAGTATACTGAGCATCCGCTCGAGAATGGCAACAATAGTGACAAACTGTTCTCCAATGTGTGTGAAAGCGGAAGAATAGACAACCATACATCCCACTCAAAACTTGGACGCAACTGCATTGCAGATTTTAGATGTGAAGAGAGGTTCTTGTGGCTCAACATTACACCCTTGGAGTTGCCGGTAGTGCCGGAGGTGTAGATGATGGCTGCAAGATCCTCCTCTTTTGGAATGAAAGAGTCTTGTTGGTGTTGCTCCTTCAAACCTTCAAGATTAGGATAAACCTTTTCTAAGCCGCTCTCTCCTTTAATTATTGAAAAATCATCAACTGCAATGATTACATCAAGCATCTCTTTTGCAGCGTCATTAAGTTTTCTATATAGTTTTTTTGATACAAAAATAGCTTTTGACTCAGAGTGTCTGATAATATTCTCTATCTCCATTTCAGAGAAATCAGGCAACATAGGAACAGCTATTCTGTTGTAAACCATACAACTGAAGAAAGATACTCCCCAGTTTGGCATATTTTGCGAGAGAATACCCACTTTTTCTCCGGCTTTAATTCCGTTATTGAGCAAAAGTGCAGCAATCTCTTCTGTTTTTTTTGCAAACTGCTCATAAGTGTAGAAATCCCCACCTATTGTGCATAGAAATTTATTGTTACTAAAAAGCTTTGATTTAGTATAAAATAACTCTCTTAGTGTTTTGAAATTCATTATATAAAGTGTAAAATTAAAAGTTCGGCGGTGTAATTATCAAAAAATATGCCATCAGAAATAATCAAATTCAATTATCTCCAAAGGCAGAATTTCTACTCCAAATCATCACCGGTAGTGAACAACTCAGGATGTTTTGCTTTTACGCCCATTTGTTTGTATATGGCTCTGATGCGTTTCAAATCGGCCTGAGCATCATCTGTAAGATCAAATCTCTTGCCTCTTCCAATCTCTTTTTTGCCCCAATCAAAATAGCCTAAGTATACCGGCACATTACAGGCACGTGCTATTGTGTGGAAGCCTGTTTTCCATCTTGCAGTAAGTTGTCTGGTTCCTTCCGGTGCAATTGCGAGGTGCATAGTTTCTGCTTCATTCATAGCATCAATCATCTGCTTTACAACAGTGGCACCCTTTTTCCTGTCAACCGGAACACCGCCCATCCACCTCATTACAGGAGCAAGCGGACCCCAGAAGAACTCTTTCTTTACCATACAGTATGACTTTCCTCCAATGGCATTATAATATAACCAGGAAATTATGAAATCCCATACGGAGGTGTGCGGAACTCCAAGAATTATACCTTTAGGTGCGTCAATCGGTGGATCCATAGCCTTCCAGCCCAATAGTTTCAAGAAAAATTTGCAGATAGCTTGTTTCATTTGTAATATTTTTTTTACTATTCAATATAATATTCTGTCGCAATGCAGATTTAGGAGATTGGAACTTCAGGACTCTCAAGAATCTCTTCAAGTATAAGTTCCGACCTCAGGTTCTCTCTTATGAAGTTCTGCCTCTCCATGGTGTTTTTGCCCATGTAGAACTCAAGCAGATCATGGATAGTGTCATCCTTGCTCAAATTCACTTTGTCGAGACGTATATCTTCGCCAATAAAGTTGGCAAACTCATCGGCGGAAATCTCTCCAAGACCTTTAAATCTTGTTATCTCAGGGTTCTTGCCAAGTTTTGCAATTGCACGCTCCTTCTCCTCTGAAGAGTAGCAGTAATATGTCTCCATATCATCCTTGTCTTTGCCTTTGCCCCTCTTTTTCTCTCCCTGTGCCGACGGTTTCTTCTTTCTTACCCTGAACAGAGGAGTCTGTAAAATGTAAAGATGTCCTTGCCTTATCACTTCTGGGAAGAATTGGAGGAAGAATGTTAGCAGCAGCATACGTATATGCATTCCGTCAACATCGGCATCCGTTGCAATTATTATTTTGTTATATCTCAAGTTCGCAATATCCTCTTCAATATTGAGTGCAGCCTGAAGCAGATTGAACTCTTCATTTTCATAAACAATCTTTTTGGTAAGACCATAAGTGTTTTTGGGCTTGCCTCTCAAACTGAATACAGCCTGTGTATTTACATTCCTGCTCTTGGTTATAGAGCCGCTTGCAGAGTCACCCTCGGTAATGAAGAGCATTGAATCTTCATTGCGCGGGTCTTTGTCGTGGTAATGTATTCTGCAATCCCTCAATTTCCTGTTGTGCAGGCTGGCCTTCTTGGCTCTCTCCCTTGCAAGTTTCTGAATGCCGGAAATGGCTTTCCTCTCCTTCTCGCTCTCAATAACCTTTTTGAGCAGAGCATCAGCAACCTGAGGGTTCTTATGCAAGAAATTGTCAAGATGCTCAGATATGAAATCAACAATAAAGTTCCTTACGCTCGGGCCATCCTTGGCAACATCCTTTGAGTTGAGGAAAGTCTTTGTCTGGTTTGAGAAAGAGGGTTCCTCCACTTTGATGCTTACTGCTGCAACAATGGACTGTCTTACATCCTTAGGGTCAAAATCCTTCTTGAAGAACTCTTTTACAGTCTTTGCAATACCCTCCCTGAAGGCCGCAAGGTGTGTACCTCCATGAATTGTATTCTGTCCGTTTACAAAAGAACTGATATTCTCGCCATTGTCGGTGCCATGTGTAACGGCAATCTCAATATCCTGACCGCTCAGATGTATTACCGGGTATAGGGGTGTTTCTGACAGATTGTCGTTGATAAGGTCGAGCAGACCATGCTTTGACTTGAAATCGGTTCCATTGAATGTTAAAGTGAGACCTGTGTTCAGATAGGCATAATTACGGAGCATTGTCTCTATATACTCAAGATTATACCTGTAGTTTTCATAGAGGGTCTCGTCTGCAACATACTTCACAAGAGTACCGTTCTTTTCAGTAGTGGTGCAACTTCCGCTTTCAATCAGGTCTCCTTTGCTGAAACGTGCATAAAAGCTCTCACCGTCGCGGAAAGATTGTATATAGAAAGATGTGGAGGTTGCATTTACAGCCTTTGTACCCACACCATTAAGACCAACAGATTTATGGAATGCACCACTGCCATATTTGGCTCCAGTATTCATCTTGCTAACCGCTTCAATAACTTTTCCCAAAGGAATACCACGGCCAAAATCCCTCACTGTAACTTCATTCTCCTGCAGGGTAATGTTCACATTCTTGCCATATCCCATAATGAACTCATCAATGGCATTATCCACTATCTCTTTGAACAGCACGTAAATACCATCGTCCGGACTTGAACCGTCACCAAGTTTGCCAATGTACATCCCTGAACGTCTGCGGATATGCTCGTTCCAGCTCAGCGTTTCAAAATCATCCTCTGTGTAGTTTCCTGCTGCCCCTGAAGCTTTGAAAAGCTCATTATTTTCTGCGGTTGAATTCATTTGGTATTTTCTTGAAAATATCCTGCAAAGATAGCAAGAACTTGCGTAAAAATGGCAGAATGAGGGCAAAATGTGATAAGTGGTTGGTATATATACCATTTTTGTGTTACCCCGCCATATTTATAATTTCGGCAGAAATAGCCGTATATGGTGGGAATTAGAGAAAGAATTGCTACCTATCCGTTGCCTTTTTATAGAAGGGAAAGTTGGTAGAAACAGCATCTTTAATCTCTTGCACATACCCTGTCACAGCCACAAAGAACGCTTGTTTTACCTCTCGTTGCACTGACAAAGGTAATCATTTTTTCTCGTTGGAAGAAAAATACG
>JAFZFL010000098.1 GCA_017555925.1 Bacteroidales bacterium
AAGATAGTGCAGAGAATTTTGGCATAAGCAGTAAAAAGATGGAGTTCTCGCAACAATACTATATTGAGGACGAAAGCTGCACCATCAAAAAGGTATTTGTAAAGAATACCAGGGGAAATAAAGAGAGTTCGGAAGTATATACCCTTGTACCAAGAGATTGTACAGGAATTTTGTCTGCAGACATTAACGCTATTCCATATCCTGTTGAGAACGTTATATGCATGTCGTCGTCACACGTGGCATTCCTTACAAAACTGGGGATGGAAAGTAAAATATCAGGAATATCGGGAACAAGGTTCATCAGCAATAAGAAAGTAACAGAGCTTATTGATGATAAAAAGATTGTTGATATTGGAAGCGAAGAGCTGCCAAACTACGAACTTATTATATCGCTCAAACCGGATGTTATATTTGCCTATAGGGTAAACGGCAACAGCAACTCCTATATTGAGACCCTGCAGAAATATGGAATAAAAGTTCTTACTATTGGGGAACACCTCGAAGAGGAGCCTCTTGGAAAGGTTGAATATATTAAACTCTTCGGTCTGTTGTGCAACAGAAAAATGGAAGCAGATTCCATATTCAGCTCTATAAAAGAGGAGTACATAAAAACAAAACAAGATATAGCCGAACATACCGGCAACACATCAAAGGCCAAAGTTCTTATAAATATTCCATATAAAGGAGTCTGGATGATACCAGGCGGAAACAATTATATAAGCCGTATCATTCAGGATGCCGGAGGTTGTATCTTAGGCGCAAAAGAGGGAATCAGCCACTCCTCACAGATGTCATTCGAAGAGATATACAATATTGCACTCCAGGCAGATGTATGGATTCACACAAATATGATAAACAAACTTGATGACCTTGGCAGGGAGAATCCGCTTTATAAAAATATTCCCTCATTCAAACGTGGGGAGGTCTACAACAATACAGCAATAGTTACTCCAAACGGTGGAAGTGATTATTGGGAAACCGGCACTATAGAGCCTCATATCATTCTTAAGGATTTGGCCAAAATCCTCCATCCCGACCTTATGAAGGATAACCATACTCTCAAATATTATTTAAAATTGGATTAAGCTTTAATCTGAACTATGAAACAGAGAGAACTCATTGTTATTGGAGGTGGCGCAGCCGGGCTTTTTGCAGGGGCAATAGCGGCTGAGAGCGGTATTGGGGTAACAATCCTTGAAAAGAACAGCCGTTGTGGAAGAAAGATTGGAATTACCGGCAAAGGAAGATGCAATCTCACTAACACCAAACCTTGGGAGGAGTTTGCCCGCCATATCCATCCCAAAAACATATTCCTCAAGAATGCATTCTATGCAATGAGCAATACTAAAGTAATGGAGTTCTTTGAGAGAATAGGTCTTCCATTGGTAGAAGAGAGGGGCAACAGAGTATTTCCCCAAAGCATGAGAGCGCAGGATGTAACAGATACACTTGTAAAACATATTACAAAGTTAGGGGGAAAGATTGTTACAGAATCACCGGTTGAAAAGATAAACAAGAGCGATGATAAGGAATTGTTTGAAGTGCATACTTCAACCGGCAAAATATATACATCTGAATATCTGATTATAGCAACCGGTGGAATGTCATACCCTACCACAGGATCAACAGGAGACGGATATGGCTTTGCAAAGTCTATGGGGCATAAAATAACAAACTGCTTTCCATCGCTTACAGCAGTCACACCAACAGGATACTCAACTGCATTCCACAACATCTCTCTGAAGAATGTCGAACTTACTCTATGCGTAAACGGGCAAGAGATACAGACCGAATTTGGCGACCTTGACTTTACCAATGGAGGTATAGAGGGGCCTATCGGATTCAAAATAAGCAGAAAAGCTGTATATAATCTTATTAACGGACAAAAAGTTGCTGTAAAACTAGACCTTAAGCCCGCCGTATCAGTTGAACAACTTAAAAAGAGAATTGAACGTGAAGTGGCAGAAATGGGAGCAAATGCCCAAAAGCGCATAGATAAGGAGGGCACAAAGGCAATAGCCTCAATATTGTTGCCCAAACTTATGCCCAAAGCACTTATTGAACCATTTACACTTGCCAACTCCGGTATGACCCTTCAAAATCTGCCGCATAAATTAAAGGAATGGCAATTCCAGATATCATCATACGTTGGCTACGAACGCTCGGTTGTTACAGCAGGTGGTGTTACACTATCTGAAGTATCACAAAAAAGCATGGAGTCTAAATTGGTTGATAAACTCTACTTTGCCGGAGAAGTTTTAGATTTGGATGGTGATACAGGAGGCTACAATTTGCAGATAGCCTTCTCAACCGCCGCTCTTGCAGCCCAATCTATAGCAAAAAAAGCAATTTAAATTTCACCACCACCCTCTAAATCGCCATCGCCACCCTCTTGAAAATCCTCCGAATAAGCGAAACCCGCCTCCACATATACCTCCACAATATTAACTGAAGGCTCAAAATATTCATTATCATTTAATTTCATAATGTATAGTTTTTAAGTCAATTCTCCTATTCAATTGTTATCTCTACCCTCTCATTATCCATTGAATCCTCATCCTCTATCTCAATATCCACATTTGTATCACCCTGACTTGATTCTGTCCTGAAGTTGTTAAAGTAATCTTTCCAACCGTCGGCAACTTGATAATCTGCAACGTAATCATCAGCAACAATAAGAAGAAGTTCGCCAGCCTGACCTACAAAAACATTCTGGCCAAGTACTGGGGGTACTGTTGGCTTCAATATAACCTTAACCAATGTAGTACAACCATAAAAAGACTCAGATGGTATAAGTTTTATAGACTTGGGGATTGTTATAGTCTGAAGAGTGGTGCAATTTTTAAATGAGGGCATTTCAGTAAGTCCATAAAAATATTGCAACTCTCCAAACTCCTTAACATCTGTTGGAATAGGATACATAGACTGATCTGGAAACTCTTTCACACCTGCTACCTCAACCATTGAGAGTTTGCCATCTCCATTTGCATCAAAATGGTTGAGACAATACTCACGCATAGAATCATCAACTATATTCAAATCATCTATAAGAAAACCCGAAACATTGGTATTATAAGCACTTCCATTGCCAATTTTTGCGCTTGTAAATGGAGCAGAAAAGGTTGATGTACCAGTCTCCAAAACCACAAATCTTGTCATTGATTCAGAAGCTGGAAGAGCAGCATACACGGTTTTATTGCCGGAAGCGGACGCCGCACTTGCCGGAAACAAAACTATATTACCTGTTTGTGGTGTAATAACATAACCTGTTCTGTTTGCATTAAGGGCAAAATTGAACGAGTTTGTGACATTTGTTAAGGTAGCCGCCTTAACTGTAGCTGATGCAGGAATATCAGACAAGCCAATCATAATATAACTCATAAGAAACTGGAAAGTTACACTCATTTTACTGAATGTAGCCCCATCTGCAGTTACAACAGAATAGCAACTGATAGGCACACCGCTCATAGTGCCCTTTTGAGATGAAAAATCTATCTCAGCCCCCGTAAAATCCTCTTCTGCAGCATTGCTCTGACCGGGATAAAAATACATTATCCTGTCACCGGCATTGATTGTTCCATTTAGCGAACCTGAAAATGTTGTAACAGTACCACTGACATCAGCAGTAAGATTTCCTCCCAAAATTTTACCTGTTGTAACATTTATTACCGACAATTTGTCTCCCAATGCCCACTTAATCTTTACAGTATACTGAGTAGCCGCCTTTGAAGACAAATTTGAAGAGTCATCTATAACCTGCATTTCAGGCAGTTCAGCGCTGAGAACAAGATCAAAATCACCTCTTGCAATGGTACTGCCGCCCCCATTCTCACAAGAGCAAAGCAACACCACAAGCAATATTACAAGCAAAAAACTCCTCATGGCCTACAAAACTACTCTACAGGAATCTCTGTACTTGATGTTCCTCCAAAATTACTGTCCTCCTCTATATTAAGCAGAACACCGGAATCTTTATCATCACTGCCCAAAGCAATTTTTATATTGTTCAAACAGTTTCTCTTCACCTGAATGGTTTTTGTACCCAAATCCTGGGTTACACCAATACTTCTCAACCATACGACAGATACCTGCATATTCTCGGAATAGTCTGCAGCATACTGCCATGCACTCTTTGCATCGTTAAATGCAATAAACTGCTCATCACCCACATATGAAGATGTTGAAGTGGTATTCTCTATAAATGTTCTTGAATCATTGAATACCTTAACAGTAACTTCACCGTCGGTCACTCCACTGAGCTCATACTTAAGCTTGAAACCTACCCGTTTAAAATCCATATCAAGAGTCTGATAATCACCATCCGGCACAAAATCTACAGCTTCACCATAAAACCAGTCATCACAAGTAGGATAAGAGACACCATTAAGCACTGTTGTCTCTATATATTTTAAATTGAAATCTTTATAAGAAGAAAGACCATATGAATCACTAGTTGAATTTACATTTTCTGATGTATCGGAATAATAATAAAGGATTCCTGAGTTGTTTATATTATAGTAAAATGAATTAAGAATAATCCAATAGTCAAAAAGAGATTTATCTGAACTGTACCTCAAGGTATATATATTTTTGTATCCATATGAATGGATAGAATTTTGAGTCAGACAAAAATTATCTGCAAGCAGATTTTTACCATTCTTCAATACAGATACCACAATCCTATATTTGTTTGACTTTTTAAGACAAAGCTTCATGCTCTGCAAATTGTCAAAGTATCCGAATGCAAAAGGAGTAATACTATTCTGGTCAGTTGTATTATACACTTGGGCAAAATAGATATCATCTGTCATTATAATGCTGCTTTTTGCCAATGGAGAATCAGATGTTGTAATTTCTCCTGTAGCATTGAATGTCACTTCACACATTCCTTCATCAGAACTTATATTCTCCTTCCCACTCTCAATCTTCATATCATTGCAACCTGCAAGGAGAGCTGTGCTGCACAATGCAGCTAATAGTATAAATATTCTTTTCATTTCAAATTAGTTTTCAGGTTTAACAACAATATCAATATAACCGTCGGTATTTATACCCAAGTCAATGGTATTCTCCTCATCAAAAGGCTCTTCAACAATTTCAAACATTGCTCCCGACAGATCTGGATTCAGTTTGACATAAACCGTTGTCATAACATTCCTTTTAAAGGATATACTCTGGCTCTTTGAGATATCCCACAAATCTCCTGGTCTGTCTGATGTGTAAGCAAAACTGATTGATGATACCATAGGAGTCTCTTTTTCCCAACAAGTATATACATCGGTAAATGTGTACAACTGCTCAACGCCTGCATCATCTGCATTATAAGTCTTGTTGAAAAAATCACCGCATACAACTTTAAGAGTGCCCTCTTTCACACCAATAACAACGAACTTGGCTCCAAATACCACCCTTTTGAGATATACCTCTATTGTACCATTGGGAACCGGTACATACTGGTCTGTTACACCATAGAATCTATTCACACTTGCATTTTTGGTAGCATTGCTTTCAGAAGGGGAAGTTGTAGTAATAATGTGAGCATCACCACTACCCATTCCTGTGAATCTGACATCTGTACCTATAATGAACTTATTGTTCAAAAGTGTAGAGTTTGAAGCATTTGTCTGAAAAGGAAAAGCATAACCCGAATACGTATTATTAAAAGCCTGTCCAAAGTAGAGCTTGTTCTTTGCATCCTTTATTAAAGTACACTCAACCTTATACTTGTGGTTAGACAACATAGTAATTGTCATATCACCTACATTATCAAACAAGCCATAGGCATACATATCATCTGTAGCACCATCCGACTCTTTATCATAGTAAACATTAATGGCATATGCATCTGTAAGCGTTGATTTTGTCATTGACTCCTGGCTTACATCAATATCAAAATCACCATTAATGCTTAAAGAGACCAAAACCGGCTCACCACCATCTGTAAAAGAGTTCTCTTTCTGACACCCGATCAGCAATAGAAGCATAAGTGCAGAATAAAAGATTTTGCAAAAAAAGCTTTTCATATTGATTTTCTTTTAACTTTGTAAAATATTCTATTTCAAGATATTATAACAGTATTTTACCAGACAGGTAAAACTATACAAAGAAAAAAAAAACGAAAGTTCCAAGATAAGCACCCACCAATTACTAAAATAAGAGGAATAAAATACTTATACAAGCAGGTGTATAAATCAAAAGAGAGTGACCCCTGGGTCACCCTCTCCTTTATAGATCAAGTATATTACTGTAAAAGTCTAGTAAACTTTCACCTGTTCCTCGCCATTAAGCACTGCAAGACCATTTCCGGCCAAAGCACCCATCTCATCTTCACCAGGATAAATCTCTACCGGTGCAATGAATGAAACCTTCTCTTTAATCTCCTGCATCAAAGGTTTGTTATATGCAATACCACCTGTAATGATAATTGCGTCAACTTTACCATTAACAACTGTTGCCATAGCTCCAATCTCTTTGCAAAGCTGGTATGCAAAAGCGTTTGATATAAGGGTTGCTTGAGGATCTCCGGCTGCAACACCATTCTCAACATCCTGGAAAGAGTTTGTACCAAGATATGCAACTACACCGCCCTTACCGGAAATCATCTTTCTGATTTCAGCTTCTGTGTATTTGCCGCCAAAGCACATATTTACAATCTGGGCAGCAGGAAGACCACCTGAACGCTCTGGAGAGAAAGGACCCTCACCATTCAAAGCATCATTTACATCTACAACTTTACCCTTCTCATGTATACCGACAGAAACACCACCACCCAAGTGAGCTACAATGATGTTCAAATCTTCATACTTTTTGCCATGCTCTTTAGCATATAGTTTTGCAATGGCTTTCTGGTTCAATGCGTGGAAAATAGAGACTCTTTGGAACTCAGGATGTCCTGCAATTCTTGCAACAGGAGCAAGCTCATCAACTACTACAGGGTCTGCAATCAAAGCCGGGATATTTCCTACCTCTTCTGCCAAATCTTTAGCAATGATAGCTCCAAGGTTGCTGGCGTGTTCACCATTTTTTCCACTCTTGATATCATTGATCATGGCGTCGTTTACCTGATAAACTCCAGATGGAATTGGCTTAACCAAGCCACCACGTCCAACAATAACATCCAAAGAGTTCAAAGAGATATTGTTCTCAACCAAAGCTGCTTTGATTGTCTCTTTTCTGAAATTAAGCTGTTCAATTACATTCTTGTATGGAGCCAACTCCTCGTTGGTATGCCTCAATGTTTTAGTGAACACCTCTTTTTTATCTTCATAAACCGAGATCTTTGTTGAAGTAGATCCGGGATTTATTGCAAGTATCAATTTTGCCATAAAACAGTCTTTATAAAATTATTTTGCAGTTACAGCTGCCAATGCAATTGAGTTCAATTTGGTATCTACGCTGTCTGCACGGCTTGAAAGTACGCAAGGAGCTTTGGCACCTGCAACCATTGCAGCCATCTTGGTACCAGGAATCAACTGAGTATTTGTTTTGTAGAATACGTTTGCAGCCTCAATGCTAGGGAATACAAGACAATCTGCATCACCTGCAACCTCACTAACAAGTTTCTTGATTTGAACAGCCTCTTGAGAAAGGGCAACGTCAACTGCCAAAGGACCGTCTACCACGCAACCCGGGATCTGGCCTCTGTCACTCATTTTAGCAACCATAGCAGCCTCTACGCAAGCAGGCATACCTTGCAACATCTGCTCAGTAGCAGCAATCATTGCAACTTTTGGTTTCTCTACGCCAAGAGCCTTTGCTGTATTTGAAACATACTGAACCATAGCAAGTTTCTGTTTGAAATCCGGTGCAGGAATAACAGCAATATCAGAAACAACCAACATCTTATGGTAGTTAGGGTTTTGGATAACAACAACGTGGCTCAAAACTGCTTTAGGAGGAAGAAGACCTTTCTCTTTATTCAAAATACCACGCATATATTTGTCTGTAGAGCAAAGGCCCTTCATAAGAATATCTGCCTCACCGTTATTTACCATCTCAACTGCCTGTGCAATTGATTTCAACTCATTAGGATTGTGTACAATTGTGAAGATTGAAGGATCTATGTTTTCTTTTGCACAAACATCCTTAATCATATTCTCGTCACCAACAAGAGTACCCTCTACAATACCGGCTTTAATAGCCAACGCTACTGCACAAATTGTATGGTCATCCACAGCCCAAGCAGCTGCCAATCTTTTTTTAGGTTTTGATCTCAAATGATCAAATAGCTGGTCAAAATTTGTAATCATATCAAAAAGTTTTATTGTTTTTGTTTTATTGTACGAAGTGCATTTATCAACATTATTTTGCAAGTTTCATGGTATCACGTGCAATCACAAGCTCTTCATTGGTAGTAATTGCAGCTATCACCACTTTTGATCCGGCTTTCGTAAGAATTGCATCCTTACCTCTCAAGCCGTCATTTGCACTCTTGTCAAACTCAGCTCCCAAATATGTGCATTTTTCGCCAATATACTCGCGCACATTCGGATCATTCTCACCAATACCACCTGTGAAGACAATCAGATCAACGCCATTCATAACAGCAGAGTATGCTCCTATATATTTGAGTACGCTATATTTGAACATATCCATAGCCAATGCAGCACGCTTGTTGCCCTCTGCAGCAGCACCCTCAATGTCACGTGCATCAGACGATACACCAGAAACACCCAAGAAACCGCTCTGTTTGTTAAGAACAGCATTTACGCCTTTAAAATCAAGATTCTCCTTATCTTGTATGTAAGTTACAACACCGGCATCCACATTACCGCAACGTGTACCCATAACTACACCCTCTACCGGAGTAAAACCCATTGATGTATCTACAGACTCACCATTCTTTATTGCTGTAATTGAACCTCCATTACCCAAGTGGCAAGTAATGA
>JAFZFL010000099.1 GCA_017555925.1 Bacteroidales bacterium
AGGTGTAGGCAAGAGAGGTATTGGAAAGATTGACATCAGAAGCGGTGTATGCTATGTAAGCATATCTTCAAGAGCGGCAGAGTATGTTGTAACCGAAACCAATGATACAGAGTATAGAGGACATAAACTTAAAACCTCCATAATCTGATCAGGAATTTCAGAATCTGACATATTTGCGTAAAAAGAGCGTAACAAAGTTCTTTTCACCTGAATCAAGACAGAAGAGCCATACAGCGGCAGCTCCCGCTATGACTGTTGTTGTACCCACTATCAGGAATCTGACAAGACTCTCCTCAATAAAGAGACTTTCCAAACCACAGAAAAGAAGAAGCACAAAAGCCAATATTGTAACAGGCTTAACCACATTTGTAAAGAATCGTGAAACCGACATACCTGTCTTTGACTTCACATCTGTAAAAAGGTAGACTACATACCCTATCTGAGCAAATAGAGAGAGTATCAGCGGTGCATATACCGGCATACCCAGTTCAAGTATAAAGTATGATAGCGGAAGGACAGCTATTGTTATCAATCTGCCCTTTACCTCCATGCGCACAAGCTTTCCTGTTGCATTTATTATAGTGGACATTCCAAAAGTAAGAACAAAAAAGAGTGACTCAATAAGAACTATCCGTGTAAAACAGACGGCATAGGCAGGAACATCCTTAAGCCATATATCAAGTATGAACTGGGTCTCAATGACAAGAGGGAAGATTAGCATAAGCATAAGAAGCATGGAGTATTTTGCATTCCTCTCAAACAAAAAGAGCATTTGCTCAAAATCCCTTGCAGCATATGATTTTACTATCTGTGGCTTTATGGGGGTATTTATACACTCTACCATTCTAAGTACTGCTGTATTTACCTGTTTGGCCACTCCTGTAGCAGCATTGAGGGCAGCACCTCCAAAAAGGTTCAAAATAACATTTACACCCTGATTTGTTAGAGTAACTATGGTATTGCCCCAAAAAGAGAGTCCCATAAATGAGAGCATCTCCTTTAAAAGAGGCTTGCTCCATTTGAGTCTGAAAACACATTCGTCAAATTTGGAGCCTGCAAATATAAAATAGGCAACTGTCTGAAGTATCTGTATAAGGGCAATTGCTATGGCATATACAACAAGATTGTCGGGAGTACCATAAATATCTATCAAAACAACAACCGCAAGCCTTGCACATACATCAAATATACCCATTAAAGCAAAAAAGCCCATTCTTTCGCGTGCAATTACAGCTCCTTGAAAAGGAATTTGGAGAATGGTAAAGAGTACCGCAGCAAGTGAAAACTGATATACCCAAAAGGTAGCCCACTCCCTTCCCGACGGAATATTGAGTTCATTCTGCACAAACCACACACCAAAGCTCTCGCCTACAAGCATAAAAGCAAGGAAAATCATCACAAAGATTGTGAGGCTCTGCGCAAAATAACCTCTTGTCTTATCAATGTCACCCTCTCCCAGACCAATATTCAGAAATCTTTGTACTGTTCCCGACAAACTTCCGGATATTACCGTAAATATTGAGACTATTCCACCAACCAACGAGTATATTCCAAAATCATCAACTCCCAAAATCTCCAGCACAACCCTTGACGTATAGAGAGAAATAATCATAATGAAGAACATCCGCAAATACATATATGCAGAGTTTTTCAATATTCTCTTATGATTGGACTGATTTTGCGATGAATCCATATTCACAACCGGTTAATTTGTCGCTCCCTAATCTGTAAGTGTTTGCAAATATACAAAAAAGAAGCACTCCTCCCCTACAAAAATAAAGAGAGAAGTTCATCTCTGAACCTCTCTCAGTAGCCCCAACAGGACTCGAACCTGTATTTAAAGTTTAGGAAACTTTCGTTCTATCCCTTGAACTATAGGGCCAATTGCATCCTTACGGGGTGCAAATATAGTAATTTTTTTAGTAAGCCCAACGGTATAGGATGGAGCCCCAAGTAAATCCTGCGCCAAAAGCGGAGAATATAAGAGTATCACCCTTCTTGAACCTCTCTTTGAAATCCCACAAAGCCAATGGAATTGAAGTGCCGGCAGTGTTTCCAAACTTCTCAATATCAATAAGTATCTTATCTGTTGTAAGTCCCATTCTTCTGCCTGTTGCATCAATAATACGCAAATTCGCCTGGTGAGGGATAAGATATGCAATATCATCTGCTTTAAGATTATGGCGCTCCATCATCTCAACAGAGACATCTGCCATACGCGACACAGCATACTTGAAGACTTGCTGACCCTCCTGATGGATAAAATGCTGACGATTTCTGACTGTCTCTTCGGTAGGAGGATACAACGAACCGCCTGCTGTCTGATAAAGATAATGGCGGCCGACACCATCTACATGCGTAATTGAATCCTGGAATCCAAGAGTATCATCATCTGTTGGCTCAATAAGCATCGCAACTGCAGCATCTCCAAAAAGAGGACAAGTTGTTCTATCTTCATAGTTGGTCATACCACTCATTCTCTCTCCACACACAAGCACAGCCTTTTTGTATTGTCCTGTTTCAACAAACCTTCTAACAGTTTCAAAACTGAAGAGAAAGCCGCAACATCCTGCGTTAATATCATAGCCCCAAGCATTTAGAATACCACATTTGTCTGATATAATATTTGCTGTAGCAGGGAATAACATATCCGGGCTTACAGTAGCACAAAGCAACAAATCGACCTCCTCAGGTTTTGTATTAGTTGCAGCCAACAATTTCTTGACAGCTTGCTCGCCCATAAACGAAGTACCCAATCCATCCTCTTTCAATATCCTTCTCTCCTTAATACCCACGCGGCTCATTATCCACTCGTCTGAGGTATCAACCATTTTTGACAACTCCTCATTGGTAAGTACATAATCGGGCAAATAAGCCTCAATACCTGTAATAATTGCTTTCATTTTAGGTTTATTTTAGTACCCCGACAGATATAGGATTACTGGTTTATCATAGCATCCTGCACCCTCTCAACCAATCTGTTCTTAACCGATTTCTCTGCTTCAAGAATCATATTCCTTATAGCAAGAGGGGTTGATGCACCATGACCTATAACTACAGGAGCAGTAACACCCAAAACAGGTGTACCGCCATAATATTCGTAATTAAATCTACTCAAAAAAGGATGGTTAACTCCCAATTTTGAGAACATTTCATACATGCTCTCCGTCTGCTTCAGACAAACATTGCCTACAAAGCCGTCTGTAACAAGCACATCGGCAATTCCTCCATTGAAGAGAGAATTTGCCTCCATGTTTCCAACGAAGTTAATCTCATTGGAGGCCTCCATCAATTTATACGCCTCTTGAGCCACAAGAGTTCCCTTCTCCCTCTCCTCTCCTATGTTCAACAGCGCCACTCGCGGATTATCTATTCCCATCATAGTACGGGCATAAATAGATCCCAGTATAGCAAACTGGAACAACATCTTGGGCTTGGTATCTGTATTGAGGCCAACATCAAGTATAAGCATATTCTTTCCATTGGCAAGAGGAATCTGAGCCGAGATACAGGGGCGCATCAAACCTTTAAGAGTTTTAAGGGTATAGACACAACCTGTAAGCATTGCTCCCGTGCTTCCCGCACTGGCAAATGCATCAATCTCTCCCTCCATAAGCTTGGCAAAACCCACATTGATACTTGAATCAACCTTCTTTATGTATGATTTCACCGGATGCTCACCCATACCAATCGCTTGGGAGGCATGTATCACTACAAAATTACCGGAGTCCAAACCGTAATGACGGCAGACTTCGGTAATCTTTTCCTGGTCACCTACCAGAAAAATTTTTGTTTCAGAATCAAGATGAGAATAGGCATCAATTACCCCCAAAATTACATTTTCGGGGGCATAATCTCCACCCATTGCATCAACTCCAATTCTGATCATCAATTACGCGTTAGCTTTTTCAATAATCAAACGGCCACGATAGTAACCACACTCTGGGCAAACATGGTGGTATCTAACTGTAGCACCGCAGTTTGAACAAGATGCAAGTGTAGGAACTACTGCTTTATCGTGAGTTCTACGTTTGTTTCTACGCTGTTTTGAAATTTTGTGTTTAGGATGTGCCATCTCTACTTATTTTTTAATTGTTATTTCTTATTTTTAAGCAACTCGCCCAAAGCGCCAAACGGCGAATTGGTCTCATTACTGCTCTCTTGCTTAACATTTGCTGCATCCAAGCCACTCAACTTAGCCATCATCTGAGGATTGCAGCCCCCCTCTTCATGGACCTTCTGCAACGGCAGATTAACACATACATAATCATATATGAACTGCCTCAAATCCAACTCACCATCCAGCGGATCAACAACAAGGAACTCATCACTTTGAGGATCTTCATCCGTTTTGGCAAACTTCACAGCCAAAGATGCTGTAAAATCAACAGGCAGATCAAGATCATCAAGACACCTGTCACACTCCACCGTTACAGTTCCTTCAATCTCACTGGAAACATTCATCCATCCACCGCCTCTCTCCAATATAATCTTCACCTCCAAGGATGCATCCAAAATCTGTGTATTCTCAAATCCTCTGAAAAAAGCACCATCAACAGAAAAATCATACTCATACTTTCCTGTTTTAAGACCTTTAATTTGTATTATAAAGTCTTTATTTTCAATACGTTGCTCCCTCATAACCATTCAAAAACCCATAAAGAGCGTGCAAAGATAGTCATTATTAAGCAAAAAGGCAACAAAAATTTCTACAAATTCTTTTGTCGGCGCTTGCGCTCATTTTCATCCAAATAAATTTTTCTGATACGCATCGATTTGGGAGTAACCTCAACAAGTTCATCCTCCTGAATATACTCAAGCATCTCCTCCAAAGAGAATTGCAGTGGTGGTGGAAGAACAGCCTTGTCATCGGTACCTGACGCCCTCACATTTGTAAGTTTTTTTGTCTTGCATACGTTAATTGTCAAATCACCTATTCTTGTATGCTCGCCGATAACCTGTCCTCCATATATCTCCTCACCTGGGAATATCACAAACTTTCCTCTATCCTGAAGTTTGTCCATTGCATAAGCAACTGCCGTTCCTGTCTCCATTGCAATCAAAGAGCCGTTTGTACGCATCTCAATCTCTCCCTTATATGGCTCATACCCCTTGAATCTGTGTGCAACAATAGCCTCACCCTGCGTAGCGGTAAGAAGATTACTTCTCAGACCTATAATTCCACGTGCAGGAATGTCAAAGTCAAGATGTACCCTGTCCTCCCTATGATCCATATGAAGCAATGCTCCTTTACGGCGGGTAGTCATCTCTATTACCCTTCCTACCATTTCTTCAGGAACATCTATTGTAAGATGCTCTATAGGTTCGCATCTTACACCATTTATATTCTTGTCAATAACCTTAGGCTGTCCTACCTGCAACTCAAACCCCTCTCTTCTCATTGTCTCAATAAGTACCGACAGATGCAACACACCCCTGCCCGACACTACAAAAGAGTCTGAGGTCACACCATCCTTGACCCTGAGCGCAAGATTCTTTTCAAGTTCCTTCTCCAACCTCTCCTTGAGATGTCTTGAGGTAACAAACTTACCCTCTTTTCCAAAGAAAGGAGAGTCGTTAATACAGAACAACATACTCATCGTAGGCTCATCAATTGAGATTGGTGGCAATGCCTCCGGATTCTCATAATCTGCAATGGTATCTCCAATTTCGAAACCGTCAATACCCACAACAGCACAAATATCTCCACTTACATCAAAATCAACCTTCTTCTTACCCAAACCATCAAACACCATCAACTCCTTGATACGGCTCTTTTCCATTGAACCGTCTCGCTTGCACAAAGTGATATTCTGGTTTGCCTTCAAAGTACCTCTTTTAACCCTTCCAATTGCTATACGTCCTACGTATGGAGAGTATTCAAGAGATGAGATAAGCATCTGACAAGTTCCCTCCTCCTGCTCCGGAGCCGGAATCTCATCAAGAATAATATCCAACAAAGGCGATATATCTTTTGCAGGTGTCTTCCAGTCTGCCGACATCCATCCCTGCTTTGCACTTCCGTACATAGTCTTGAAATCCAATTGGTCTTCAGAGGCATTCAGACTGAACATAAGATCAAAAACCTGCTCATTTACCTCCTCCGGACGGCAATTGAGCTTATCAACCTTGTTTACTACAACAACCGGCTTCTTACCCATCTCTATTGCCTTCTGCAACACAAATCTTGTTTGCGGCATTGTTCCCTCAAAAGCATCTACAAGCAAAAGCACTCCATCTGCCATATTGAGCACACGCTCAACCTCTCCGCCAAAATCGGCATGGCCAGGCGTGTCAATGATGTTTATCTTGTAATCCTTATAGGGTACGCTTACATTCTTTGCGAGGATTGTAATACCTCTCTCCCTTTCCAGATCATTGTTATCCAGAATGAGCTCGCCCAACTTTTCAGCATTTCTTGTAAGCAGAGCATGCTGAATCATCTTGTCCACCAAAGTAGTCTTTCCGTGGTCTACGTGGGCTATGATTGCTATATTTCTAATTTTTTGCATAATTATTCGGGTGCAAAAGTATAAATAATTATTTTTTTATAGTATTTTTGCACGTTATTTTTTCACAAAATAGACTAGTAACATATAATAGATAATAGAAGATGAAACAGGACATGATTGTAATTTTGGATTTGGGAAGCCACGAAAACACAGTGGTTGCCAGAGCAATCCGCGCATTGGGTGTATACAGTGAGATTTATCCGCATGACATTACTGCCGATGAACTTAAAGCTCTGCCTAATGTTAAGGGTATAATTATTAATGGCGGGCCAAACAATGTGATTGACGGAGTTGCAATTGATGTCAACAAAGAGATATACGAGGCTGGCTTCCCAGTAATGGCAGCAGGTCACGACAAAGCCCTTTGCAGTGTGAAACTTCCGCAGTTCAACGATGATGAGCAGGCTGTAAAAGAGGCTGTAAAATCGTTTGTATTTGACACTTGTAAAGCCGAAGCAAACTGGAATATGGCAAACTTTGTAAATGACCAGATTGAATTGGTAAGAAAACAGGTGGGCAACAGAAAAGTACTTCTTGCCCTTTCAGGCGGTGTTGACAGTTCTGTTGTAGCGGCATTGCTTTTGAAAGCTATAGGCAATAACCTTGTATGCGTTCACGTAAATCACGGTCTTATGCGCAAAGGCGAGTCTGAGAATGTTGTTGAGGTTTTCAGAAACCAGTTGTGCGCAAACCTTGTATATATAGATGCTACTGACCGTTTCCTTGACAAACTTGCAGATGTTGAAGATCCTGAGCAAAAACGTAAAATTATCGGCGGCGAGTTCATCAGAGTATTTGAGGAGGAGGCTCGCAAATTGGACGGCATAGATTTCTTGGGACAATGTACAATCTATCCTGATATCGTGTAGAGCGG
>JAFZFL010000100.1 GCA_017555925.1 Bacteroidales bacterium
TAAAACTTGGCCAACCCTCAACCACACTCAGCGGAGGAGAGAGCCAGAGGGTAAAACTTGCTACAGAACTTGCAAAAAAGGCCACCGGCAAATCTATCTACATCCTTGATGAGCCAACAACCGGCCTTCACTTCCATGATGTAAAAGTTTTGCTTGGAGTACTACAGAAAATTGTAGACCAGGGTAATACAGTTGTAATAATTGAACACAACCTCGATATTCTCAAATCTGTGGACTGGCTTATAGATTTGGGGCCGGAAGGAGGAGCAAGAGGCGGATACATTATGGCCACCGGCACACCGGAAGAGATCGCAGCCAACCCCAACTCCGTAACAGGAGAATACCTTAAAGAATATTTATAACAATATGGAAAATATACGTATCTACTGCAAAAACACAGGTGAATACCATAGCTGTACACCTGGCTGCCAACTGATTGACCTTGCAAAGCAGATCAACCACATGCAGAACAGCGGCAAAAAGGGTGAAAAATATAATATTCTGGCTGCCTATGTAGACAATCAGCTCAAAGAGCTGAGCTACAAGATATATATGGCCCATTCCATTGAATTTATAGACATTACTCATCCCGACGGAAGACGTACATTTAACCGTTCTTTAAGCTTCCTGCTACAGGCTGCAGTGCATGAAGTATATGGAGGCAAATACAAGCTTGTTCTCGACTACTCCTTGCCAAACGGTCTTTACGGAGAGTTGCACAAACAGGATGTAACAGAAGATGACATAAAGAAATTTGTTACAGAAGGTGCCTCCTATAAGGCTGCCTCCCCAAAAATTCCGGAGATTTTGGCCATTGATGAAAATGACATCAGTGCCATCAAAAAGAGGATGTATGAACTTATTGAAGCCAACCTTCCATTCATAAAGACAAAGGCCAGCAACGATGAAGCTGTGAGATTCTTCCTTAAGAACGGGCAGCTGGAAAAAGCCAGACTCTGCAAGACTTTAGGCTGTTTCTTTAATTCTGTATACCATTTGAACGGCCATACAGATACATTCTATGGGCCATTGCTCTACAATACAGGAGCTATAGAGAAATTTAACCTTGTCAAATACAATAACGGATTTTGTCTCCAATCTCCAGATCCATTTCCACCCTACGAACTGCCGGAGGTCAAATATCAGGAAAAACTTTACGACATATTCAAAGAAAACGGCAATTGGTGCCGTATCCTTGGCGTCAAAGATATAGGAACTGTAAATATGGCTGTACAATCGGGACATTCAAGCCAGATGATACAGATTGCAGAGGCTCTGCATGAACGCAAATATGGCGCAATAGCTGATATGATTCACGCACGTAAAGAGCGCATAAAACTCATTCTTATTGCAGGCCCTTCAAGTAGTGGAAAGACAACCACATCAAAAAGAATTGCCCTGCATCTGCGTGTTTTGGGTCTCACACCAGTTGTTATAGCTATGGACAACTACTTTGTAAACAGAGAAGAGACTCCAAAGGATGAAGAGGGCAATTATGACTTTGAGAGCATATATGCCATGGATCTTGAGCTGCTCAACAAACAGCTAAACCAGCTTTTCAATGGGGAAGAGATTGAGTTGCCAAAATTCAATTTTGCTGAGGGCAAACGCTACTATGATGGTGAAAAAATTAAATTGGGAGAAACCGATATACTCATAATGGAGGGTATACATGCATTGAATCCCCAACTTACTGAGGAGATAGATAACGACAAGAAGTTCAAGATCTATGCCTCTGCACTCACTCCATTGTCAATAGACGAGAACAACTACATTTCAACTACCGACAACCGTATGCTCCGCCGTATGGTAAGAGACAACAACTTCCGTGGCACATCGGCAGAAGAGACAATCCTCCGCTGGCAAAGCGTACGTAACGGCGAATACAAAAACATCTTCCCATTCCAGGAGAACGCAGATGTAATGTTCAATTCATCACTCATATATGAACTGCCACTGCTTAAAACCTATGCAGAGCCTCTTCTAAGAAGAATACCTCCAACATCTCCTGCTTATCCAGAGAGTTTGAGACTCCTCAAATTCCTTTCATATATAGTAGGAATGAACAGCACCGAACAAAATGGCATTCCACCTACATCTGTACTCAGGGAGTTTATTGGCAACAGCTCGTTTGAATATTAAAAAAAGGCGGTCCCGAAATTTTCAGGACCGCCATATTTTTGGAATATTGTCTACCTATTAATATCCAGGGTTTTGTTGCTTCTCTATTTCAGGATTAGCATTAATCTCACTTTGGAAAATAGGAAGAAGAGTCTTAGGATGTGTACGATCTACTGTAGACTCTCTGTGAACAGTATAGATACCACCCAACTCATCGTCAAATGTCATAGTTTTGTTACAACGGATCATATCCCAGAATCTGTGGCCCTCACCGTACAACTCTTTAGATTTCTCATCAAGAATCATATCAAGGCTGATAGTTGCCTCAGTTGCAGGAGCCAAACCTGGAGATCTCTTACGGATGTTGTTCAAATATTTTACAGCAGCAGCTTTATCTGGAGTAGCCTGACGAAGAGCAGCCTCAGCAGCAATAAGATGTATCTCTGAAAGACGGATAACTTTAATATTTACTGCATATGTAGGTTTGTCTGAACCATCACCAGGGAATGCACCTTTCTCGTTAGCAACACCACCTAAATATTTGTAACAGCAACCCATTCTTGTTTTGCTTGTCTCATCATAATCCATAACACCCCAACGGATATCAGTAGGGTCCTCGCCCAATCTGTTAAGGAAACCTGTACTTGCAACATATGAACCCATATTGTTGTTGAAGTGACCGGCTCTTGCATAATAAGCGCCCAATGATGAAGTACCACTTAGTGCATTCTCGCCACCAAGCATAGCCAACTCAAAGATTGACTCTGAACCCCATTGTTTGCTCCATGATGCAACCCACTCATCATTTGTATAAAGTTTGTAAGGACCATTGTTAATAATATCCTCTGCAGCTGCCAATGCTTTTGCA
>JAFZFL010000101.1 GCA_017555925.1 Bacteroidales bacterium
AAACAGCGTACTGCAAAGGCAAGAAAGGTAATGAATGAGATTGATATGGCAATCCTCCTCTTTACCGGGAATATTTTTGCCAAGGAGGAGAAAGATTTGTTGGAAGAACTCAAGAAAAAGAATCTTCCTGTTTTGGTAGTACACAGCCAGTATGATATAGTGCCTTTGGATATAGATCTGGCAATGGAGCTCAATTCTCTGTATGGGGTGGATGTGGTTGAATTTTCAGCTGCAATTGGGGATGAACAGGAGCAGAGGGATGCAGTTGGGCAACTCGTCTCGTTTATCATAAAGGAGATGTTGGTGCATATAGCAAATAATGAGGAGAGAAGCATTCTTTATGGTCTTGTAGGGAGAGGAGATAAGATTGTGCTTGTTTGTCCTGTAGATTCGGAGGCTCCTCATGGCAGGCTTATACTACCTCAGGTAATGGCTATACGTGACATAATAGACAATAATGGTATTGCGGTTGTTCTGCAACCTCAGGAACTTGCCGGATATATGGAGTCAAACGGAGATTCTGTAAAATTGGTAGTTACAGATAGCCAGGTATTTAAAGAGGTTGAAAACCTTATTCCCAAAGATATTCCTTTAACCAGTTTCAGTATTCTTATGGCCAGGGCAAAAGGTCCGTACCTGGAGTACATCAAAGGAATGCAGAGTATAGACAAACTTAAGGATGGAGATGTTGTACTTATGCTGGAATCTTGCACACATCACACCACCTGTGATGATATTGGCAGGGTAAAGATACCACGCAGACTGCTCGCATATCTGGCTTCAAAAAATGGAGGAAAAGCTGTGGATGTGAAGTTTGAGTTTGTTTCAGGATTGGATGAGATACCTCAAAGGGAGTGTTATGCGCTGGCAATACAGTGTGGCGGGTGTATGGTTACAAGAAGGGATTTGGTTAACAGAATAGGTTTCCTTGTTGAAAAGGGTATTCCTGTAGTCAATTATGGAATGGTGCTGGCCTATATGGGTGGCATTATGGATAGGGTTTCTCTGTTTGTTCCGGAGAATCTATAACGTCCTGTTGTTTGTAAAGAGTAAGGAATTGATATTGTTGGAATGTTAATGAATGACAGATTCAAATATACAGATAATGGCAGTTGTATGCCTAAAAAGGTTTTTCTGCGTGGCTTGATAGAGATTTCAAACAAGTGCCGTAAAAACTGTCTCTATTGTGGAATAAGAAGTTGCAACGCTAAAGTTGGGAGGTATGAACTTTCAGACGGGGAGATTCTTTCCGAGGCGGAGTTCGCTCTCCGGTCAGGTTATGGCAGTGTAGTGCTTCAAGGTGGAGAGAGGTGTGACAGTCAATTTGTTGAGAGGATTACCAGATTGATATGGGAGATAAAGCATCTTGCTCTTTCCGGTCAGATGACAAATTGCGCATTTGCAAACCAGCCTTTAGGTATCACACTCTCTTTGGGTGAGCAGTCAAAGG
This sequence comes from Bacteroidales bacterium, assembly GCA_017555925.1. The sequence continues at coordinate 1,451 of JAFZFL010000101.1, forward strand.
AGGTATACAGGGAGTGGTTCAATGCCGGAGCGCACAGGTATCTGTTGCGTATTGAGGCTTCAAACAGGCAACTTTATGAGAAGATACATCCGTCGGGAAGCAAAATGGAAATGGAACTGCATTCTTACGACAGAAGGGTGGAGGCACTGCAGGATCTTAAGAGTACAGGCTTCATAACAGGTAGTGGGGTTATGATTGGTTTGCCATTTCAGACTCCCGATAATCTGGAGGAGGATCTTGCATTTTTTAAGAATTTTGGAGTTGATATGGTGGGCATGGGTCCATATATTCCGCATAGTGATACACCTTTAGGGAGGATGGTCCTTAAGGCGGTGGAAAACAATACAACCGTTGTTGAGGATGAGAATGGCAAACTTGTAGATCTCGGAGCGTATGCCCTTTTGTCGAATGAGGCAAAACTCAATCTCTCCATCTCGATGGTCAGGCGTTTGAGAGAGATGATGCCTCATATAAACATTGCTGCAACCACAGCTCTTCAGGTTCTTCATCCCGACGGCAGGGAGATGGCAGTCTTGGCGGGGGCCAATGTCATTATGCCAAATATTACCGAGCCCGGGGCCAGAGGAAATTACAGACTGTATGAAGGAAAACCTGGAGTAAATGATGATGCATTGGCTACAAAGTCGACTCTTGAAAAAAATCTTGCATCGATAGGTGTAGATATAGCATGGGGGGAAGTGGGTGATCCTTATAGAATATAACAAGAGTGTTACATATTAAGATGTACAAACTATAAAAAAAACCAAAATATCTGCCAAATAGGTAAAATTTTTGGTAAATTTTTCCTATTTTTGTAAACCCAAAAAAAAATCGTAAAAATTTTCCCGGTTTTTTATTTTTTTGGGATCTTACAGTTGACTAATTTTTTATAAACACAATATTAAATATTTATGTCAGAAATCAAGAGAGTTTATCGCTTTGGAGGCAGAGATGCTGAAGGCGATGGTTCAATGAGAAACCTTTTGGGTGGTAAAGGTGCAAACCTTGCAGAAATGTGTAAACTTGGTATTCCTGTACCTGCTGGTTTTACAATTACTACAGACTGCTGTACAGAGTTTTACAAATTAGGCGCACAATATCCTGCAGAACTTAAGGCAGAGGTTGATGCTGCTATGGCTGCAACAGAAGAGATTATGGGTATGAAGTTTGGCGACCCTAAATCACCGCTATTGGTTTCTTGCCGTTCAGGTGCCAGAAGCTCAATGCCCGGTATGATGGAGACTGTATTGAACATTGGTTTGTGTTCAGCAACTATCCCTGGTTTGATTGAGAAGACTGGTAACCCACGTTTTGTATATGATGCTTACCGCCGTTTGATTATGATGTACTCAGACGTAGTGATGGAGAAAGCAGAGGGAATTGAGCCTGAGGAGGGTAACGGAATTCGTGTACAATTGGACAGAATGCTTGCCAAAGTTAAGAAAGAGAAGGGTTATGCTTCAGATACAGATCTTACTGTAGAGGATTTGCAACAACTTTGTGAGGACTTCAAAGTTCGCGTAAGACAAGAGTTGGGCAAACCATTCCCGGATGATGCATACGAGCAGCTATGGGGTGGTATTGGTGCCGTATTCAAATCTTGGAACGGTAAGCGTGCTATTGCATACAGAAGAATTGAGGGTATTCCAGATGAGTGGGGTACTGCAGTAAACGTTCAGTCAATGGTGTTCGGTAACATGGGTGAGAACTCTGCAACAGGTGTGGCTTTCTCAAGAAACCCTGCTACCGGTGAGAACAAATTCTACGGTGAGTGGTTGATCAATGCTCAAGGTGAGGATGTTGTGGCTGGTATCAGAACTCCTAACCCATTGAATGAGGCTACAAAGAATGAGCACAACAAGGAGCTTGCATCTTTGGAGACTGCTATGCCGGAGGTTTACAAGGAGTTGGACGCTATCCAACAGAACTTGGAGCAGCACTTCCACGATATGCAGGATATTGAGTTTACAATTCAGGATGGCAAATTGTGGATGCTACAGTGCCGTGTAGGTAAGAGAACAGGTCTTGCTGCATTGAATATGGCTATGGATATGTTGCATGAGGGTCTTATCGATGAGAAGACAGCTGTGTTGAGAGTTGCTCCTACTCAGTTGGATGAGTTGTTGCACCCAATCCTTAACCCTGCTGCAGAGAAGAAGGGTGTTGTTATTGCACAAGGTCTTCCTGCTGGCCCTGGTGGTGCTGTAGGTAAGATTGTATTTACTGCTGAGGATGCTGTTGAGGCTGCTGCAAGAAAAGAGAAAGTTATCCTTGTAAGAGAGGAGACTAACCCTGAGGATGTTGAGGGTATGCGTGCTGCAGATGGTCTTTTGACTGCTCGTGGTGGTATGACTTCACATGCTGCTCTTGTTGCCCGCGGTTGGGGTAAATGTTGTATTGTTGGTTGTGATGCTTTGCATATCAACATGCTTAACAGAACCATGACTATCGGTGACAAAGTATACAATGAGGGTGATGTATTCAGTTTGAATGGTAGCAAGGGTTATGTTTATGACGTTGCTATTGATACAATGGATGCTTCTGAGAATCCTCGTTTTGTTGAGTACATGAACATTGTTGACAAATATCGTGTTCTTGGTGTAAGAACAAACGCAGATAACCCACAAGATGCTCAAACTGCAATCAACTTTGGTGCTGAGGGTATCGGTCTGTTCCGTATTGAGCACATGTTCTACGGTGAGAATTCAGAGGCTCCGCTTTCTAAATTGAGAAAGATGATTCTTTCAAATACTGAGGTTGAGAGACGACAGGCACTTTCAGAACTTGAGCCATACGTAAAAGAGGCTGTGAAAGGTACAATGAAGGTATTGGACGGCAAACCTGTAACATTCCGTTTGTTGGATCCGCCTTTGCATGAGTTCGTTCCTCAAACTAAAGAGAAGATTGAGGAGATGGCTGCAGAGTTTGGAATTACTCCTGAGGATATCAGAAAACGTGGTGAGGGCTTGCATGAGGTTAACCCTATGATG
>JAFZFL010000102.1 GCA_017555925.1 Bacteroidales bacterium
ACCCTGTGCAAAGTATAAAGAAGGAATCCACGCCCAAGGTGATCTAGTTTTTGAATTCATTTTATCTAAAGTTTTTCAGTTATTCATTAAAATTTGCGTTCAATTGAAGCACCTACAAAGTAATGAAGCAAAATCTCATCATATTTGTAACCCTGCTTACCCATTACAGCAGCGCCAATCTGGCAAAGGCCTACGCCATGGCCCCAACCTGCACCGTGAAGGATGAATTTTGCAGGAACACCATTCTCTTCTCCAACCTTCTCAACGACGAATGCCGAGCTGTAAAGGTGCGATGGAGAAAGTGTACGTCTTATCTCAAGCTCCTTACCAATTGTCATTGTTTTCTTGGTACCTACAATCTTAAGTTTGATCAAACGGGCACTGGTACCTCTCTCTACTGGAACAAGATCAATGATATCACCATAATCAACACCACTGCGTTTTAGGATAAGTTCAGAAAGCTCTTTCTGAGTGTACTCCTCTTTCCAACGATAGAAGTTTACAGTCTCCTGATCGTAGTTGTTAAGTACCTGGCTAAGGATTTTCTGGTCTGTTGTATTACAGAAAGCCTCAGGGCTTGTCATAATCCACTCGCGGGCATTCTCTTCAATTGTAAGGTCTGGGATATCCTGAGTATTCTTGCCATCCCTTACTTTAACAAGGTAAGAGTATTTTACAGGCTCCCAGCAATTCTGGAACTCCTCAAATACGCCACCACAGCATTTTGAGAAACGGGCATCACAAATTTTGCTGCCGTCCATAAGAAGTTCGCCCCAAGTAGCATCAATAGCTTTTCTTACAATAGCGGTAGAAGCTCTTGTAAGACCCTGGTAACGCTGGCAGTGGTCATCAGCACAAACATCAAAGTTAATGTGATCCTCTCTATCATACCATTTGATAAGCTCATCCTCTGTCTGTGTTGTAGCGCAGTACTCAGCATTTGCTGCAACAATCTCCTTGTTCTTCTCAATCTGAGCCAAGAGCCAGCTTCTTGAGATAACAGCATGAGCCTTCAAAAGCTCCTCACTTGCTGTTGCACTCATCTCACTTGAGATTACACTTGTAAGGTAATCCTCTACACCAATGATATTTACAGCTGTAAGTTTGCCATTTTCCACAATGATTCTCAACGCTGAACCGAATTTCTGATCCTCCTTACGCTCCCAGTGGAAGTTTACACCAATGGTAACACCTCTTAACCAGAATGTACCTATTCCTTTAGGGGTAAACATCAGTTCGGTATACTCTTTTCCATTCCAAAGAACTTTTCCGTTGCTCTCAACTGCACTTTGAGGACCTTTAACCTCACAAGTGCACTCACAGTCAGGAGTTGAGAATGTGTAAACATTATTAAGCTCAAAACCAATCTCTTTCTCGCTCATAATGCCAACGCTCACTGTAGGTTGCTCCCTTAGGGCATTCTTAACCATACCAAATGCCTCACTGCTTATCTGCAACTCATCTGTAATCTCTGTAAGCTCTTTATCTGTAATCTTATTGAAGTCTTTCTCAAGCGGAGTAATGAACACACCACCCATATCAACTGACGCAGGGCTTAATAGGATATTGGCATCACCCTCCGCAAAATAGTGTGAAGGACGGTGTTTCTCTCTCAAATATACAAGAGCAACATATTTTATTGCCTCACCCTCTTTAACAGTCCAAGCCAACAAATTTAGCATTGGCTCCCATTCTCCCTCCTTAACCTCAAGTGTGTTGTAAAGTTTTCTGAACTGAGCCACTGCAGCCGCCTTGTCTGTTGCCTCAATAGCTATGATACCTCTCATATAGTTCTCTACGGAGTAAACTTTAACACCTGCCTTGTTTACAAGAAGAGTCTTCTCCAAAGCATTGTAGTTGTACTCTACAGGAAGAAAGCCTTTGTTACCACCCTGGAAGTGCATGTGGTCCGGTGCAGATGCACCACATTTGGGACCATTGTAAAAGAAAAGGAACTCATCAAGAGTCTCAGCAAGAGAAAGCATATCCTCAAATCTCTCCCACTCTCCCTCAATCGTCTGGTTCACATGACTTACATCAGGCACAGTAAGATGTTTAGGGAAAATAGGGAATGGATTGATTAGAACTGAATACTCAGCTTTCTTACCATTGAAAGGCAATCCCTCCTGAATAGCAGGTCTGTTTGCTCCACATAAGAAGCACTTTCTCTCCTTGATGGTTTTAGGGTCAACCTTAGCTGCAGATGAAACTATTCTTGCGGGATTAAATTGGACTTTCACTGGAAAACCACCTACTGTAATCTCCTTTACTCCCACATTGGCAAGAGCCGCAAAATTATCCTTAGCCTGTTGCCAAACGGCAAGCTGCCTATCGATTAAATCGTAGACAGCTTTATTTGTTAATCCGTTATTACTTGTCATATAACTATTTCTTTAGAGCGACGCGAGCCTGCAACTCCCAAGTTCTGATTCTATCTTTATACAAGTTATGATTGTTCATTTTTACAATATCCAACGAAGCATCTGAGTTATCCTCCCATCTGCGGCAGTTGTAAAGAACATCATAAATTCTTCCAATCTGGTACTCACGTGAGAATCTCAAACCAAGTGCATAATCCTCGCCATAGCTTGTGTTAGGAACCTTAATGGCCTTCAAAACTGGAGTATAGAATGCTCTTGGAGCACCAAGACCGTTAATTCTCAAAGCATTATTTCTACCATTCTCCGGAGTCCACTCTTTGTGGTCAATAATACCTGGAGCAATCATCTCCATATTGAAGTTGGTCATCATATAAGTACCAACTACCATTGCACAGTTTTGCTCATAGAATGCATTTACAATCTTCTGAAGTGTATCAGGACCTGAATAAACATCATCAGAATCCAACTGAACAGCAAATTTACCACATTTAGGATGGTGAACACCAGCATTCCAGCAACCGCCAATACCCAAATCCTTACGCTCTGGAATCAAGTGAATTAGTCTGTCATCACCTGCAAACTCCTTGATAGCCTCAGTAGTTCCATCAGTTGAATGGTTATCAATAACTATAAGATTATATTTGAAATTAGCCTCCTGACAAAGAACAGATTTGATGGCATCCTTAATTGTACGTACTCTATTGAATACAGGAATAATTACAGAAGCCTCATACTCAAAATTATTCTCGCTGAACTCAATATGTTTGAAGTTAGGCTCAAGGTAACCGCCAATCTCCTTCAAATGCTCTGTACAAGCCTGCTCCATCTCAATCTGAACACCACGGTTCTTAGGATCTACATAATCAAAGATCTTCTCTCCTGATTTTCTTGTATCATTCTCAACCTCTGAATACAAATACTCGTTAACGTGAAGAATCTCGCCTTTTTGAGCAACTTTCAATCTCAAATCATAAAGACCTGCAGCTTTATAGTCCTGTTTCATTCTGCTGGCACCACATCTAAGAGCCTCAGCCTTGAAGAACAATACAGAACCGAAGTTAAAGTCATCTCTCAAACTGCCAAACTGATAATCGATCACAGGAGCAGCACTCTTCTTTCCCTCTGCAATTTGATAGTGATCTGCATAAAGCATTGAAGCATTGCTGTCAGATGCAATATTAACCAATCTCTCAAGAGCAAAGTAACCCAACTCCAAAGTTGTATATTTGGTATAAACCAAAGAGAAATCTGCATCTGACCTCTCAGCAATCTTCTTAATTGTTGCTGAACTGTTAAGAGCATCAATCTCTATTGCCTCACAACCCTCTACATCTGCCTCTGCAACGTTAGAGGACATCAAATAGATTTTTGCAACCAAAGAATTCTCTTTTAGACCTTTTACTGTGTCAATTACCTGTGCTTTATCTTGAAATGGAATAAAGCAATTAATTTTAGCTGTCATAGTGTATATAATTATAATGTGTTTATTTTCAGATGATTAATAGGCGTGAATACCAATAAGCCTAATAACTCACAAATTTAGTAATAAAATTGCTTAATTCAAATAAGATAGAATCAAGAATTAAGTGAGGCAGAAATAAAAAAAGCCGCTTGAAAAAGCAGCTTGAAATATTTTTTTAAGTTTGTGGAGAACAAGGGAGTCGAACCCTTGACCCCTTGCTTGCAAAGCAAGTGCTCTAGCCAACTGAGCTAGTCCCCCATAATGGTCATAGACCTGAAAAAAGTTTGTGGAGAACAAGGGAGTCGAACCCTTGACCCC
>JAFZFL010000103.1 GCA_017555925.1 Bacteroidales bacterium
ATAAGGGCGCGAAACCGGTTAACGGTCAGAACAAGAAGGATGACGGCCCTCGTATAAATGAAGAGATCAGAGCAGCTCAAGTTAGAGTTGTAGGTGAGAATGTGCCTGAACAAGGAATATATTCTTTGGCTGAAGCTCTTAAAATGGCTGTAGATCAGGAGTTGGATTTGGTTGAAATTTCTCCTAATGCAGAGCCGCCGGTATGTAAAATTATTGATTATCAGAAATTTTTATACCAGCAGAAGAAAAAGGCAAAGGAGATGAAAGCCAATGCCAGCAAGGTGGTTATCAATGAGATAAGATTTGGTCCTCAAACTGATGAGCATGACTTCCAGTTCAAATTGAAGCACGCAAAAGAGTTTTTGTCAGATGGTTCTAAAGTTAAAGCTTATGTCTTTTTCAAAGGCCGTTCAATTCTCTTCTCTGAACAGGGTGAGAAACTTTTATTGCGATTTGCAGTGGAGTTGGAAGAGTTTGGAAAGGCAGAACAGATGCCAAAACTTGAGGGCAAGAGAATGATTATGATGATTGCTCCAAATAAGAAGAAATAATTTTTTACTAACCATAAAATATATTTAAGCAATGCCTAAGATGAAAACCAATGCCGGTGCCAAAAAGCGCTTTGAGCTTACCGGGTCGGGTAAAATTAAAAGAAAGCACGCTTTCAAAAGTCACATTTTGACTAAAAAAACAACTAAGCAAAAAAGAAATCTTACTTACTCTGCAATTGTAACAAAAGCAGATGAAAAAAGAGTAAAGGCTTTGATTTTAGCTTAAATTTATTATTTACTAACCGGATGTCCAGCAGGATAAGTTTCTTAAAGGGAAGAACGCTGGCTTTCACAAAAAATTAAAAGTATGCCAAGATCGGTAAATTCGGTAGCTTCAAGAGCTCGCCGCAAAAAAATTCTAAAACAGACTAAAGGTAACTTTTTGGCAAGAGCAAACGTATGGACCGTTGCCAAAAATACTTATGAAAAAGGTTTAACTTACGCTTACAGAGATCGTAAGACCAAAAAGAGATACTTCCGTGCGTTGTGGATTCAGAGAATCAATGCTGCAGCTCGCGCACACGGTATGAATTATTCACAATTTATAGGAAAATTAGCTAAGAGCAACGTTGGTCTTAACCGTAAAGTTCTTGCTGACTTAGCTTTGAATAATCCTCAAGCATTTGAGGCAATTATCAATTCTGTAAAATAAATAGGGATTTCAATTGAACTTGGGTTTCTTACATAACAAGTGGTTCAAATTCTCAATTTGGGGTGGACTCTACCTTTTATGGGTCATTTGGTTGGGAAATTTCTGGTGGCTTATAGGTCTTGCAGTAATTTTTGACATTTATGTTTCCAAAAAGGTTAAGTGGGCATTCTGGAGAAAGAAATCTAAAGATGGTAATGTAAGTTCTTTGTTGGAGTGGGTGGATGCGCTGATTTTTGCTTTAGTGGCAGCTACCTTTATAAGAATGTTCTTTATAGAGGCATATACCATTCCTACAGGATCAATGGAAAAAACACTTCTTGTAGGTGACTATCTGTTTGTAAGTAAAGTGGCTTATGGCCCTAAAGTACCCGAGACCCCTGTATCGTTCCCTCTTGTGCATAATGTTATGCCAATTACAGGAGGAGAGTCATATTCTGAGATTATCAAGAATGATTACAGAAGATTGAAAGGCCTTTCAGAGGTAAAAAGGGACGATATAGTAGTATTTGGATTTCCTCATGGTGATACGGTGCTTAAAGCATTGCCCCAAGATGATTATTATCAGATTGTGAGAATGAATAACAATAACAGAGCCTATACTCAAAAAATGTATGGACCTGTTATTGTGAGACCTAATGATAAAAAAGACAATTACGTCAAAAGATGCGTAGCTGTTGCAGGTGATACTTTAAGTGTAGTCAACGGTAATGTTTTTGTAAATAATGAACCGCAGTTTGCGTTTGAAGGAATACAAAGCACTTATACCGTTTATACAAATGGCTCAGCCATAAACCCTAAAGTTCTTAAAGAGATTGGATTAACACCTCAGGAGGTATATTTTGACTCCTCTTTGCCAGGCTATCCGGAGATGACTTTGACAAAAGTTGAACTGGAGAAGGTAAGGGAGTTGGGAGTAGTTGCCGAAATCAGGGAGAATATTGATATTTACCCACCGGATTATCCGGATTCACCAATTCTGCTTTTCCCTTATGTGGAGAGTTTCAAATGGACACGTGATAACTATGGTCCGCTATGGATTCCAGCTAAAGGGGCAACAGTAAAATTGGACAGTGAAAATCTTCCGTTATACGAAAGGATCATTTCTACCTATGAGAACAATGATTTGAGCGTTGTAGATGGTGAGATTTTCATCAACGGCCAAAAGAGTGACTCCTATACTTTCAAGCAGGATTATTACTTTATGATGGGAGACAACAGACATCATTCTCTTGACTCCCGCTACTGGGGATTTGTCCCCGAAGACCATATAGTTGGAAAACCTGTAATACTTTGGTTCTCTACAGATAAGTATGAGTCTTTCCCATCCAATATCAGATGGAACAGATTGTTTAAGTTTGTATAGCAAACATTTGTATATTAGAAAAAAAAGAGTGATATTTGCACCCTAAATTTTGAATAATTATAAAATCGCAATATAAAAATGGCAAAGATTTGTCAAATAACAGGTAAAAGAAGAATGATTGGAAACAATGTTTCCCATTCAAAGCGTCGCACAAAGCGTGAGTTTGCCCTTAATCTAAGAACTAAAAAGTTCTGGTTGGAGGAAGAGAAGAGATTTGTTACATTGAGAGTAACAGCTGCCGGTATCAGAAACATCAGCAAAAATGGTTTGGCTGCTTCATTAAAATCTGCTTCTGAAAAAGGTTTAATTAATTTAGTGTAATATATTAAGATATGGCAAAGAAAGGTAATAGAGTTCAAGTTATACTAGAGTGTACAGAACAAAGAGAGAGTGGTGTACCTGGCATGTCAAGGTATATTACTACAAAAAATAAAAAGAATACAACACAAAGATTGGAGCGTAAAAAGTATAATCCTTATTTGAAAAAGGTTACTTTGCACCGCGAGATTAAATAACAATTAAAAATTATCAGAAATGGCAAAGAAAGCGGTAGCTACCTTTAGTGGTGATAAGTCACAATTGAGAAACTATGTAAAATGTATCCGCATGGTTAAATCTGACAAAACCGGTGCGTATATGTTCAACGAAGAGATGGTTCCAACAGCTCTTGTTAAAGACTTTTTCGCAAAGAAATAATTTTTGCGTTTGCAGATAAAGAAGACTGGGTCAAATATATGTGGCCCAGTCTTTTTTTTATCTTTTATGGAGAATTTTCCTATATTTGCAAGTTACTAAATAAACTTACTGATTATGGCATTTTTTGGACTTTTCGGCAAAAAGAGCAAAGAGGAAAAAGAGTCTTTGGATCAAGGTCTTCAGAAGACAAAAACCGGCATATTTGAGAAGATTTCACGGGCAATTGTTGGAAAATCAAAGGTGGATGATGATGTCCTGGATGGAATTGAAGAGGCTTTGATTGCTTCGGATATTGGAGTTGAGACCACTCTTAAAATTATTGAGAGTCTTGAGGAGCGTGTGGCCAGAGACAAGTTCATGAATACAGAAGAGCTCTATTCTATATTAAGGGAGGAGATTGAAAAACTTCTTGATATTAAAGATGAGGATGAGCAGGAAAAATCTGTTTTTGATTTTTCTAAGAAACCATACGTCATTATGGTGGTTGGTGTGAATGGTGTAGGCAAGACAACTACCATTGGTAAATTGGCTCTGAGATTGAAAAATTCGGGCAAGAACGTTGTATTGGGCGCGGCAGATACTTTCAGAGCGGCTGCAGTTGACCAGTTGGTTATATGGAGCGAACGTGCTGGTGTTCCTATTGTCAAGCAAGGAATGGGGGCTGATCCGGCTTCTGTGGCGTTTGATACTTTGAAATCGGCAGTAGCGCAGGATGCGGATGTGGTATTGATAGATACCGCAGGGCGATTGCACAATAAGGTGAACCTTATGAACGAACTTACCAAGATAAGGAATGTTATGCGTAAAGTTGTTCCGGATGCACCTCACGAGGTTCTTTTGGTTTTGGATGGTTCTACAGGACAAAATGCATATCAGCAGGCCAAAGAGTTTACAAAGGCAACGGATGTTACAGCTTTGGCGGTTACAAAACTTGATGGAACTGCCAAGGGTGGCGTTGTTATTGGAATTTCTGACCAGTTCCATATACCTGTCAAGTTTATTGGTGTAGGTGAGAAAATAGAGGATTTGCAGATTTTTGACAAAAAAGAGTTTGTCGCATCATTATTTAAGAATTAAAAAAATAACAAGATATGGATATTTCGTACAATTGGCTTAAGGAGTATGTTGGCTTTGATTTGGCTCCAGCAGAAGTGGTAACAATTCTTAACTCTATAGGTTTGGAGGTTGAAGGTTGTGAAGAGAGGGAGGAGGTTCCCGGTGGATTGGCAGGTGTTATTGTAGCAGAGGTGTTGGAGTGCAATGACCATCCGGATTCGGACCATCTTCATGTTACAAAGGTAAATACTGGTGAGGGAGAGCCTTTGCAGATAGTTTGTGGAGCTCCAAATGTTGCAGCCGGTCAGAAGGTGATGTTGGCAACATTGAATACAAAACTCACTTTCAGCAATGGCGATGAGATAAAGATCAAGAAGTCAAAAATCAGGGGTGTTGAGAGTTTTGGAATGTTGTGCGCCGAGGATGAGTTGGGAATTGGCCATAACCATGAGGGTATTATGATTCTTGACCAGTCGGCTGTTCCTGGTACACCTGCTAAAGATTATCTGAATCTCAAGAGTGATACTGTTCTTACAATCGGTCTCACTCCAAATAGGGTTGATGCGGCTTCCCATATTGGAGTTGCCCGTGACTTGAGCGCATATTTGAGATTGAATAATTTGGGTGGTCAGATGACATTGCCAAATGTGGATGATTTTAAAATTGACAATCCTGATGGTGATGCAATCTCTATTGAGGTGAAGGCAGCTCAGGCTGCTCCAAGATACACAGGTTTGACTATCAGAGGTGTTAAGGTTACAGAGTCTCCTGATTGGTTGAAAGCCAAACTTATTGCAGTAGGCCAAAGACCAATCAACTCAATTGTGGATATCACAAACTATATCATGCAGGAGATGGGACAGCCAATGCATGCTTTTGATGCAGATAAGATTGCAGGTAATAAAGTGGTTGTGGATTTCTGCCCTAAAGGAACAAAGTTCGTTACCCTTGACGGAGTTGAGCGTGAGTTGGATGATAAGGATCTTATGATATGCAATACAGAGGAGCCTATGTGTATTGCAGGTGTGTTTGGTGGAGAGAAGAGCGGTGTTACAATGGATACAGTCAATCTCTTCCTTGAGAGTGCATACTTCAATCCGGTATTTGTAAGAAAGACATCAAAACGCCATACTCTTAAAACAGATGCCTCTTTCCGTTATGAGAGGGGATGTGATCCTATGATTACTGAGTATGCTATAAAGAGAGCTGCAATGCTTGTAAAGGAGATTGCAGGAGGTGAAATTGTTGGCAATATTGTGGATGTCGTATCTTCTCCAATTGAGAAAAAAGTTGTCGAACTTGATTACAGACGTATGGAGCGTCTGATTGGAAAGGAGATAGGAGGGGAGACAATACATAAAATTCTGGAGTACCTCGATATGGAGTTTGTGTCAGAGAGTGCAGAGGGTGCTGTTATAAAGGTTCCGGCATACAGGGTTGATGTATACAGGGAGTGTGATGTTGTTGAGGATGTCTTGAGGATATATGGTTATAACAACATAGAGTTGCCAAGCAATGTGAAGGCATCAATCAATACAACCCCAAAACCTGATCCTGAAAGAGTTAAGGTGCTTGCTTCTGAGTTTATGGCATCCAACGGATTTATGGAGATGATGAACAACTCGCTTACAAAGAGCGATTACTATGCTAATCTCAAGACATATCCGCAGGAAAATTGCGCAATGATTATAAATCCTCTCAGCTCAGATTTGAACTGTATGCGCCAGACGCTTCTATTGAATGGCCTTGAAGTGATAGCATATAACGTTAATCGTCAGATGCCGGATTTGAAGCTCTTTGAGTATGGTAATGTGTATTCATACAATGCAAATTACACTCAACCAGAGAATTATAAGGAGCCTGAGCTTAATGTGCATGGCGCGCCTTTGTGCAAGAATCAGGAACTTAAGAAGTATACTGAGGAGCCTCGATTCTCAATCTTTATTACAGGTAATGGTGTACAATCCTGGAGAAACAGGACAATAGCAGGCAACTACTTTGCATTGAAGGGTTATGTTGAACTGTTGCTCAAGAAATTTGGTATTGATATTTCTAATCTTGAGTATTCGCTTGCTCCTGCTGATTTGTTCTCTGAGGGATTGTCATTTGTCATTAACGGCAAACAGCTGGCTGTTATGGGAACAGTTGCCCCTGCAAGGTTGAAACAGTTTGGCATCAAACAGCCTGTATATGCGGCAGAGATAAACTGGAATCTGCTTTTGAAACAGATCAGAAAGAATAAGGTACAGTATAAGGAACTCCCTAAGTATCCTGAAGTGAAGAGAGATTTGGCTCTGTTGCTTGATAAGGAGGTTTCATTTGCAGAGTTGCGCAAAGTTGCCTTTGCAACAGAGAAAAAACTTCTGAAAGGTGTGAATCTGTTTGATGTCTACACAGGCGACAAGATTCCTGAGGGCAAAAAACAGTATGCTGTCAATTTTGTATTGCAGGATCTTGAAAAGACCCTTACCGACAAGGCAGTTGAGGCCATTATGGCAAAATTGCTTAAAGCATTCCAGGATAAATTTGGTGCAACATTAAGATAAGGGGTGCAATAGACTCCAATACTTGAACCATTTTTGAAATATAATTGTTTCTATCCCGACAGTTTTATAGAGAAGACTGTCGGGATAATTATTTTTATATGGAAGAGATGAAAACAAAACAATTATTGGTTGGTGCAGTATTGGCTGCAGGAGTAACGGTGGTGGGACAGAATGATCTTATTGCCGGACAAGAAAAATCGGAAGGCGTGGCTTCTGCCTGTACGGGTATAGGGCTTATGGCCAGCGATAGCGGTTATGTTATGGCCAGAACAATGGAGTGGGCCGGTCCTTATGTGCCTTATGGTTATGTTGTTGTTCCAAGAGGAGAGGAGATTGTCTCCTATACCCCTACGGGCAAGAATGGAATGACATTTAAGGCGCAATATGGAGTTGTGGGAATAGCTCCTGAACAGAAGGAGTTTATAATTGAGGGTATAAATGAGAGAGGATTGTCTGCAGGACTCTTCTATTTTCCTAAATTTGGAAAATATGCTCCATATAATCCTCAGCAGAATGGCCGGACATTGGCAGATATGCAGTTTGTTACGTGGGTGTTGAGCAGTTTTTCATCGATTGATGCGGTGAAAGCGGCGATAGGTGGTGTTACTGTTGTCTCGGTATCTGTAGGTGGGGATTCATCCACTGTTCACTGGCGTATAGGTGAGCCAGGCGGAAGGCAGGTGGTTCTTGAGTTTATAAATGGTGTTGCAACTTTTTATGAGAATCCGGTAGGAGTATTTACCAATGGCCCGGAATTCAGTTGGCATCTTATAAATTTGAGCAATTATATGAACCTCTATCCGGGAGCGGCAAAGGATGTGAAGTGGGGTAATATGGAACTCACTCCTATAAGTGGAGGTTCAGGAGCGTTAGGATTGCCGGGTGATATGACTTCTCCGTCGAGGTTTGTACGTATTGCCTATTTTAAAGCGACAGCGCCACAGTTGGAGAATTCGTTTAAAACAGTGCTCCAGTGTTTTCACATATTGAATAATTTTGATATTCCAATAGGTGTCGAACACCCTTTGGGCCAGGCTCCCGATGTTCCAAGTGCTACACCTTGTACAGCTGTATCTGATTTGAAAGAGTTGAAACTCTACTATAGAACTACATATAATTCAAATATAAGGTGTATAGATTTGAAAAGCATAGATTTTGACTCTGTCAAATATGGCTTTACTCCTTTGGATAGAGATTTGCAACAGCCAATAGAGTATGTTAAAGTAAAATAGAGTAATGTTGAAAAACTTGTCAGGATAATAGAAGAGGCCCTATAAAGGGCCTTTTTCTAATAATAACTTACCGTTTTTTGCTCAAGTTCTCCCAACAGATTGTTGGCCAGACGACTTGCTCCCAAACGGAAATACTCTTTGTTCAGCCACTCCTTGCCCAAGATTGTATCAACTATAGCAAAGTAGCAGATGGCATCTTTAGCGGTTACCATTCCTCCTGCAGGTTTGAATCCAATCTTTTTGCCGCTCTTTTCATAAAATCTTTTAATGCACTCGCACATTACAATTGCTGCCATTGGAGTTGCAGCAGGCTCTTGCTTGCCGGTAGAGGTCTTTATGAAATCTGCACCCGCTTCCATTGCGAGAAATGATGCAGCAGCTATCTTCTCTGGGGTAGCCAAAGCGCCTGTTTCAAGGATAACTTTCAAATGTTTGTCGCCAATAATGCTCTTTATGCATTTTATCTCATTGGCAGCCTTCTCATAATTGCCTGCAAGGAAGGAGTTGAGTGCCAAAACAATATCAACCTCATCTGCACCCGATTCAATTGCCATCTTACATTCAAGGCTCTTTACTTCAAGAAAACTTTGAGCATTTGGAAAAACTGCTGCAACCACTGCCACATTAACATCAGGAGCTGTAAGATTATCTTTTACGCTCTTTCCCAAATTGGGGTATACACAAATGGCAGCAGGTGTAGGATATTCCGGAAAGTGGGTCTTGAAATTATTTACCTTCCGGGCAAATGAAGCTACCCTCTCCTCAGTATCTGTGCTGTTAAGGGTAGTAAGATCCATAAATCCAAGACATGCTGCAAGATTTTCACTTGTCATCCAATGGTCAAGGTTGGCCTGAATGGCAGATAGTTTTTTGTCAAGTGATTCTACCTCGGGTGTGTATCCGTATTTTTCCAATATCTCTTTCATTTACTCTCTGTTTTTTGAATCAATAATTATAGTCACTGGCCCGTCGTTGGTAAGGGAAACCTTCATGTCCGCCCCAAAAACACCTGTTGCAATGCTCTTGCCCAGTGTTGTTTCAAGGCTCTTTATAAACTTCTCATAAATGGGAATTGAAATATCCGGTTTGGCCGCCTTGATATATGACGGTCTGTTTCCTTTGGCCGTTGAAGCATGAAGCGTAAACTGGCTTATAAGCAGTATGTCGCCACCCTTGTCAAGTATGGAGAGGTTCATGACCCCCTGGCTATCATCAAAAATACGAAGATTTACAATCTTTTTTGTAAGCCATGCTATATCCTCATCGCCATCGGCCTCTTCAATGCCTACAAGGATCATCATTCCCTTTTCAATTTGACCGTTAATATTACCGTCAATCACAACATTGGCTTGTGTAACACGTTGAATAACAACTCGCATATCTATCCTTTTATTTGAATATTGAAACCCTCGTCCAAAAGAGGTCTGGCAATTTCAGCCATCTCTTCTACCGTAACCTTCTGCAGATTTTGAGCCGGAGTTTCACGGTCGATGGTGTACATCATTATCTCTCTCGGTTTAAGCTCTCTTACAAGATCTCTCCATGCAGTGCAGTGTGCGGTACTCCTGCAATCTATGGTTCTGCCGTCAATCTCTCCCTTTAAAAACATAGTCTGGAGTATAAAGTTGCTGCCAAACAGTTTTATATTTGCAATAGTGCGTTCCAATGAATATGATTCATTAGGCCTGTCTATAAGCTGTACCATCTCTTCAAGTGGGGAGTCAATCTTCAAGATGGGATTGTCTACCTTCATCAGAGCTTTGCGCACGCTCTCTTTTCCAAGTTGTGTGGCATTTGTCAGTACGGAGACTTTGGCATTGGGATAATACTTTTCTCTCATTTGGAGAGTAAAATCTATTATTTCGGCAAAGTGCGGGTGCAATGTCGGCTCTCCATTTCCTGAGAATGTTATTGTGTCAATGGGTGTGCCTTCGCTTACAAATCCCTTGAGCTTGCTCTCCAGAGCCTCAAATACATCCTCCTTGGATGGAAGGGTAGTATCATCCTTTCCATCTTTGTTCCATCCGCACTCACAATATATGCAGTCAAAGCTGCACCATTTGCCAAACTTGGGAAGCAGGTTCATGCCTAATGAGTTTCCCAATCGTCTGCTCTTTATCGGGCCAAAAACAATATGGTTAAAAAGTATAGTAGACATAATTGATAATGCTTATATAATTTGTGCCGTATTATATCAATCTTCTTGAACGGCTCTTTTCGGTCAGTTTGAAATTCTGCCAGTCAATATTGTCAATAAGTACAACACCTGGTCTCTTGCCTTGTTCAAAACTGCCCAGTTCTGATTCAAAACCTATGGCTTTGGCACCATTGTAACATGCCCATACAAGAATTTCATCAAGCCCGATATGCGGGAAATTGGCATGGAGACATTTTATCTCTTCAACTATTGAGAGCACTTTGTTGCTCGACAGGCTGTCGGTACCCAAGCAAATGGCAAGATTGTTTTTGCGCATAAGGTCTATAGGCGGCAATTGTCTGTGTATAAATATATTTGAAAGGGGACAAATTGTCCAGAACGGCTCTTCCAATGTTGCTGTGGCTGCATCAATGCTCTCTTGGTTGGTTGCCACATTGTGTACAAGCATTATTCTTCCCTTTACAGGAGTTTCAGAAAAGCTGCCCAATCTCTCAAGAAAATATAGCAGTGCAGGTTTGCCGGTAACGGGTGGAGTAGGCAAATTGCGTCCCTTGTAATTCTCTGCAAGCTCGCCTGTGCCGGAGATAATCAACTCCTCCTCCTGTGGGCTCTCCTGGCTATGGTATGAAAGGAATCCGCTCTTGAGGCCCTCCTTGGCAGCTGCAGCAAGCAATTGTGGACTCATTGTATAGCATGAGTGCGGGGTGATTGCTGCATTTATTCCAAACTCTTCAGCTCTCTTTTCAAGTGTTTTTCCGCTTGCAATAACCTCTTCCACCTCTTCTGGAAGAGTCCCAAAAAGTTCAAGGAATGTTCTCGTTTTTAGTGGCGATGAGGCTTTTTTGTCAAAACTTTCACTGCAGTTGCTGATGTCGCCCATGGCACTTACACCCTCATTATACAGCTTGTCCATCTGCTCTTCAAGGGCTTTACGGCGTTCCGGCTCTTCGGCAGCACATCGTAGCTCATTAATCTGGTTAATGAATCCGCTCATGCCGGTGGCCTCTTTAAAGAGACCTTTAAGATGTGATAACTCTATATGACAGTGCGCATTTGTAAATCCGGGACAAATGATGCCATTGTAGAACTCGGTATCTTCACACTCTTTGTCCAGTTGGCCAATTTCTACTATTGTGTTGTTGTCATCCAATTTTATATATCCGTTCTTAATGGGTGCAGAAGTTATGGGATATATATAGTTTGCAGCGATTTTTCTCATATCTGTTACTCCTCAATTGTTGCTATAGCCTCTATTCTCTTTTCCGGAGAGATTTTTTTTGTCTTTTTGTCCATCTCTCTCTTCCGCTTTTTTTCTGCCTCTTTTCTCAATTTTGTCTCAGCCCTCTCTTTAGCCCTCTCACTGGCTATAAGATAATCCTTTGTAAGAATTGGGTACAGGGTATCTTTATTGCCAGGGATATTGAGTGTGACATTGTTCTGCCACCAGATGGCGTTTTGGGGAACATCAAATTCTGTCGTATCTTTAAAGAAGTTCCACTCTATATGTTCATTTGATTTTGAGAGCCATTTTACGTTTCTCAAATAAGGTACTTTCCACAGATCGTTTACTTTGTGTTTCCCAAGTGAATCAAGCGCCCACCAATAAATTCTCTTTCCCTCCTCTATGGCTATAAGCCTGCGTACTTCATCTTTGGCATCAATGAGAAGCTGTTTTGCTTTAGTGTGCAATTTATACATTGCATCTCCATCCTGAAGGTAGTATCTGGTAGATTCTCTGAAGTCATCATAAGTGAAACCATACTTGTTGAAAATACCTTCATACAGAAGCAGAGTATCTGTTTTTGCCCTTAATTTTTCGTTCATTTCAAGGTATTGGTCAGCAAGATACATTTCGCTCAATATTATAGCATAGTGCTTCTTGGGTATAATACTGTCATCCTTTTTACAGCATGACAAAAGGAGTATGACTAATATGATTGCGGGAATTCTAAAAATATTCAAAAAGTGTTGCATATAACCTCTTCCTATAAACTGCAAAGTTAATTTTTATTATTATTTTTGCCAATCCAAACATTGTAAAATGAAGATAAGGCCACCTAAAATCATCAAAAAACTCTTCCCTACGTTCATTTGGAATTTTCCGGATGAGAAGGAGGGTATATTTCTTACGTTTGATGATGGTCCGCGCCCTGAAGTTACCCCATGGGTACTCGATCTGCTTGACAAATATAATGCTAAGGCTACCTTTTTCTGTATTGGGAAAAATGTGGAACTTTTTCCTGATCTCTTTGAAGAGGTTAAAAGAAGAGGACATGCTGTAGGTAACCATTCATACAGCCATGTAAAGGGGTGGGGGATGAAGACCGGTGATTATGTCCGTGATATTGACATAGCAGGTGATATGATAAAATCAAACCTCTTCCGTCCGCCTTATGCCCGTATAGGAACCAATCAGGCCCGTGTGCTTAATGAGAGATACAAGGCAATCATGTGGAATGTGCTTAGCAGGGATTATAACAGGAGCCTGTCGGGAAGGGCATGTGCAAATAATGTGATTCCGCATATTGAGGCGGGAGATATAATTGTGTTTCATGATTCAATAAAATGTTCTCCTAATCTTTTTGAAGCGTTGCCGCTGGTTTTGGAGGCTATAAAAAAGAAGGGATTAATTTGTAAAAAAATTGAACTGTAGTAAAATATGAAAGTATTGGTTTTGGGCTCCGGTGGAAGGGAGCATGCTATTGCTTGGCGTATCAAGCAGAGTGTAAATTGCAGTGAGTTGTTCTGTTTGCCGGGCAATCCGGGAACTCAGCAGATTGCAAAGAATTTGGCAGGAAGCGTTACAGATTTTGAAGGAATCAAAGCTGCTGTCCTTGAAAATGGGATAGAATTGGTTGTGGTTGGTCCTGAGGATCCGCTTGTAAATGGTATACGTAACTTTTTTGCCGGAGATGAGCAGTTGAAAGGTGTTCTTATGGTTGGACCAGGTAGAGAGGGTGCTATGCTGGAGG
The DNA here is from genome assembly GCA_017555925.1 of Bacteroidales bacterium. Next base: position 13,227 of record JAFZFL010000103.1, read on the forward strand.
GCAGCAAGGATTTTGCCAAGGCATTCATGTCGCGCCATAATGTTCCTACCGCCGCATACAGGAGCTTTACTGCTGGGTCAATTGATGAAGCAGATAAATTCCTTGAGTCTTTGGAGGCTCCTTATGTGCTTAAGGCAGACGGCCTTGCAGCTGGAAAGGGAGTGCTTATTCCTGAGACGTTGGAGGAGGCAAAAAGCTCATTGAGAGAGATGCTTGGCGGTAAATTCGGCAAGGCAGGCAATACTGTTGTTATAGAGCAGTTCCTCAAGGGTATTGAAGTTTCTGTATTTGTGTTGACAGACGGTAAGGATTATCTTGTTCTTCCTGAGGCCAAGGATTATAAGCGTATTGGAGTAGGAGACAAGGGGTTGAATACCGGTGGAATGGGCGCTGTATCTCCTGTTGGGTTTGCAGATGCTGAGTTTATGAAAAAGGTTGAGGAGAGAATTATAAAACCTACCGTTAAAGGCTTGGCTGCAGATGGAATAGAGTATAAGGGATTTATCTTTATAGGTCTTATGAATTGTGGCGGTGATCCTTATGTAATTGAATATAACGTTCGTATGGGAGATCCTGAGACTGAGGCTGTAATGACACGTATAGACTCTGATTTGCTTGCCCATCTGGTTGCTGCGGCAAAGGGTGAATTAGCCGGGGAGAAGATGGTTGTTTCAGAGAATGGCGCATTAACAGTAGTTTGTGTTTCAGGAGGTTATCCGGAGTCGTACGGCAAAGGGTATGAGATCTTTGGTTCAGAACTGCTTTTATCATCAAACCCTGCGGATAAGATTAAGATATTCCATGCAGGCACATCAATGAAGGATGGAAAACTGGTAACATCAGGAGGCAGGGTGTTGGCTATAACTGTAAATGAAAAGGGAATAGAGAAGAGCCGTGAGGAGATTTACGCAGAGATAAACAAAATCTTCTATACAAATAAATATTACAGATCTGATATTGGTAATGATTTGTTAAAATACGAGTAGTGCCAATGTTGAGGAATCTTGCATACCGTATCTTTACTTCGGTTGTTCTCGTTGCCCTTGTTGCTGTGGCTCTGTTTGATAAGTGGTCATACACAGACAGCGAATGGATTCCTCTTGTAAGCGGGTTTGGAAATATTGATTTTATGACAAATGGGGTTGTGTCAACTCTGCTCGGGGCGGGCATTGTTGGTGCAATCCTCTTTTCAATATATCTGTTGGTGAGAAGGATCTCCGTTATAGAGTATTCAAATGTTTCACTGCTCTTTCTTCTGCTGATTGCTGCCAGACCCTCATTCCTTCACTTCAATACTATCTACATTGTGCTTTTATGTTTGGTGTGGATGCAGTTTTGTATAGTTGAATCACAGATATTTACTGCATATCTGATGCTGTCGGTAGCCACATTGTTCTATGCTCCGGTTATTTGGCTTTTGCCATTTCTGCTGCTACTTATCCCTTTCAGCGGTTCTCCCGACAGCCTCAAATCATTTGTAAAGGCAATTGCAGGTTTTATAACCCCTCATTTATACCTTCTTACATTCCGCTGGATGAAATTTGATGATGCCGGTGTGTATTTGATCCAGTATTGGAATTCTATATCAGATATACATCTGCTTGAGACACACTGGTCATTTCCAAAACTCTTCTTTGTGGTGTGTGTGGTATATCTGGTAATGAGATCTTCGCAATATCTGTTTGAGACCTCTATGGGCAAATTGGCGCAGGGTATCTTGAAGATGCAGATCTTATCACTGGTAATGTCGTTGCCATTGTTCATCTGTTTCAATACGGAGGCTCTGCCCCTATTCATAATAATGGCCTATCCTGCAGCTGTACTCTTCTCATTCTACTTTGGCAGTTATGCCAATGTAAAAAGGAGTGGGACTGAATTTATACTATTGCTTATGGCTGTCATTATAAATTCATTATCGTATATTATCTGATAATTTTATGAGAAGGTTAATTTTTATATTTTTAGTAGCTTTTATGGCAAGTGCTACGTATGCACAGGAGTGGAAAAAGGCTATAGAGCGATTTGATTATAAGGGCGCTGTGCTTGAACTTGATAAAACTATTTCTGGAATGGTCGGTAATGGGCAGACAGATTCGGCCAAGGTAAGGGAGCTGGTAATTCAGAAAGCCAAATGCCAGAAGCAGATGATGGATTTTGAGAGTGCCTATGAGACTTTGGCTTGGGTATATGAATGGAAAGAGGGTGATATTGTTGTATTGGGAGAGATGGCAGAGTGTGTAAGGCTTATGGGAAACATCGAAGAGGCATTAGCCATATATGGATTGCTGAATCAGTTAAATCCTGATAATCTTTATTTCAAACTTCAGAAGATGGTGCTGCAATATAATGTGGGCATGTACGGGGAGAGTGTGGCAACAGGTAAAAATATTCTTAAAAATGACACGTTGCCAATGGTGCTCAACTATGTGGGTAATGGTTTTAACAAGTTGAAAGAGAAGGATTCTGCATTATGTTATTATGGTAAATTATATAATCTTAAGCCATATGATTACAA
>JAFZFL010000104.1 GCA_017555925.1 Bacteroidales bacterium
ATGTGCCCTCAGTAGCAAGGCTGATCTCCTCTTTTTGAGGAAGTGATTTGAATGTTACGTCATCTACGATACCAATTGTAAAGTCATTCTTAGGCTCTTTAGCTTTAAGGTTCTCAAATACAGAGATAATTTGTGCAGGGCTGGTATCTTTTGATGACAAACCGTAACGGCCGCCAACAACTTTGATATTTGAGCCTTGCTCTGCCAATGCAGATTTTACATCCAAGTATAGAGGCTCACCAACTGCTCCAGGCTCTTTAGTTCTGTCAAGAACTGCAATTCTCTTAGCAGAAGCAGGGATTGCTCTCATGAAATATTTAGCTGAGAATGGTCTGTATAGTCTTACTATTACAACACCGGCTTTCTCACCTTTTTTAGCCAAGTAGTCTACAGTCTCCTTGATGGTCTCAGTAACAGAACCCATTGCAATGATGATGTTCTCTGCATCTGGAGCACCGTAGTAGTCAAATGGAAGATAATGACGGCCTGTAAGCTCGCTAATCTCACCCATATATCTTGCTACGATATCTGGAACTGCCTCATAATATGTGCTACAAGCCTCTCTGTTCTGGAAGTAAACATCTGAGTTTTGTGCTGTACCTTTAGTAACAGGGTTGTTAGGGTTCAATGCTCTTGAACGGAATTTGGCTAAAGATTTCTCGCTGATCATCTCTTTTACAGCGTCTGCATCAATATCCTCAATTTTTTGGATCTCATGAGAAGTTCTGAATCCGTCAAAGAAGTGAACAAAAGGAACAGATGATTTGATTGTAGACAAGTGGGCAACTATACCCATATCCAAAGCCTCTTGTACGCTAGCTGAAGCCAAGAAAGCAAAACCTGTCTGTCTTGCTGCCATAACATCTTGGTGGTCGCCAAAGATTGACAATGCGTGAGAAGCCAAAGCTCTTGCAGATACGTGGAATACTGTAGGAAGCAACTCACCGGCAATCTTGTACATATTAGGGATCATAAGCAATAGACCCTGTGATGCAGTGAATGTTGTGGTAAGTGCACCAGCTTGAAGTGAACCGTGAACAGCACCGGCTGCACCACCCTCACTTTGCATCTCAACAACCTTTACTGGCTCTCCAAAAAGGTTTTTCTTTCCATAAGCAGACCACTCGTCTACCAACTCAGCCATTGTTGAAGATGGTGTGATAGGGTAGATGGCTGCAAGCTCGCTAAACATGTATGCTGCATGTGCTGCAGCAAAGTTACCATCGCAGGTAATAAATTTTTTCTCTTTAGCCATATCGAACTTATTAAAGATTATATTATTGAATTAAATTTGATAATTCTGTTATTAATTTTTTAATTTAGGTTAATAACTGATACTTAAAACTTATCCAAAATAAACATTAAGCGCCCAAAATTACGAAATAAATTCCAATTCGGGAAGAAAAATGCATATTTCAAATAAAAAACTGCCGGCTAAAAAATTAACCGACAGTTTCCCCAATTATTGGTTATCTCTTTGTTACAAAATAGTATTGTATGTTTATTGGTGTCCTTCAACAGTTACATCTGTTGCAATCTTTTTTACAAGGCCTTGCAAGACGGTACCAGGACCAACTTCAATAAAGTGAGTAGCTCCGTCGGCTACCATATTTTCAACTGAATAGGTCCATTTTACCGGAGCTGTAAGTTGGACAAGAAGATTCTTTTTAATCTCTTCAGGGTCAGTGTGTGGTTTAGCATCAACATTCTGGTAAACAGGGCATACTGGAGTTGAGAATTGGGTCTTTTCAATGGCTTCTGCAAGCTCGATTCTTGCAGGATCCATCAGTGGAGAGTGGAATGCACCGCCAACAGGAAGTACCAATGCTCTTTTTGCACCGGCTTCCTTAAGAGCAACACATGCTGCATTCACTGCATCAACTTCGCCTGAAATAACTACTTGTCCTTTGCAGTTGTAGTTTGCTGCAACAACAACGCCATCTATTTTGGCACATGTCTCTTCAATGATCTTGTCGTCGAGGTTAAGTATTGCAGCCATTGTAGATGGTTTTATTTCGCAAGCTTTCTGCATGGCCATAGCTCTCTTTGATACAAGGGTAAGTCCATCTTCAAAGGTCATTGCTCCGGCTGCTACCAAAGCTGAAAATTCGCCCAATGAGTGACCTGCAACCATATTGGGATTGAAGTCAGGAAGGCATTTTGCCAAAATAACGGAGTGTAGGAATACTGCCGGTTGTGTAACTTTGGTTTGCTTGAGTTCTTCTGCAGTTCCGTTGAACATAATATCTGTAATGCGGAAACCAAGAATCTCATTGGCTTTCTCAAACATCTCTTTTGCAGTAGGATTGGTGTTGTACAACTCTTGTCCCATTCCTGAAAATTGAGATCCTTGTCCCGGAAAAACGTATGCTTTCATATTTTGTAGATTTAGTTAAATATTCGTGTGCAAAGATATATATTTTAAACAAATTATCTAAATTTGCAGTTTCCGCTATGAAAATGCCCCTGTAGTTTAAAGGATAGAATATGAGATTCCGGTTCTCAGGGTGGCGGTTCGATTCCGCCCGGGGGTACTCACTTTTATATCAAATGGATATGCGGGCAGTTCTGCCCATCCCCACAACTTGATCTGAGCCTTCAGATGCAAAATAATATCGTCGGTTATAATGAAACAAGCATCTTGTTAAATACTTGAATTACAGATGTGTAATCCTTTTTCATCCGAAAAAGGAGAGTGACGTTCATTTTGGTAAGTCCAAAGTGGTATATTTGTTCTGGAAATCGTTGAGAATTATGGAACAGATTTATATAGATTCACTTAATGCGCTAATGGTCTACAAGTACGATCTGGATGCTGTTGTGCTTGAGTTGGAGAGGGTGGAGCAGCAGAATGCCGTACTTTATTTTGTGTTGGGGGGCTTCATGGTGTTTATTGTGGTTGCAGGTTATTTCATATATAAAAGATATAATAGGGAACTCAATACTGAGAAACTTGCCAACCGTCTCCTTATCAGACAAGCTGAGAACTTGCCTTTGTTTACAGATAAAGTCAACAAGATATCAAGTAAAAGCATAAAGCTGTCGGGAGAGTTATATGATGAATTGCAGAGTGCAATTTCAATGGTAAAGATAAATAGTGAAAGCGGTATGGTTGAGGTGGTGAATGATGAGATGTTTTTAAAGATGTATCCTTACATTTTGGAAATGGAGTTTCTTACACCACGGGAAAAACTGGTGCTCATCCTTACAGAGGAGGAGTATTCAATTACAGAAATTGCATTGTTCATCAGTTCATCAGATGCATCGGTGAGGGCAATCAAATCAAGAATAAGGACAAAACTGATACAATCCGGAAGTATTGGTGGAAGCTATAAAAAAATGAAAATCTTTAAAAAGAACTAGTTATGAGAAATTTTGTAAGAGCGTTAATTTCTGTTGCTGTTCTGCTGGCATGTGGAACGGCTTGTAAGCAGAATCAAACCAACAATGAGCTTGTGCAATATGCTAAAGTTGAGCAGAAACCTATGTTTAATGGCGGGGCGGTAAACGGGTTTACAACTTGGGTGTCCGGCCAGATTAAATATCCTGAGGAGGCTTATAAAAATGGGGCACAAGGAAGAGTTATTTTACGTTTTGTAATTTCCAAGAAGGGGGATGTGAAGGATGTGAAAGTGGTAAAAAGCTCAGGTATTGAACTTTTGGATAATGAGGCTTTGAGAGTTGTGTCAATGTCTCCCGACTGGACTCCAGGAAAAGTGAACGGGAAGCCAGTGGATGTGATGTTTACATTTCCAGTAGTCTTTAAACTTGAAGGTGAGACAAAAGAGGTGGCGGATACGTCTGGGACTATCATGTTTGCAACGGTGGAGCAGAAGCCTGCATTTATGGGCAATAATCCTCCCGGCGAGAGCTTCTCAAATTGGGTATACGGACAGATGAAATATCCCGAAGAGGCTATAAAAAATCAGATGCAAGGCAGGGTAATCATTCAGTTCACAATTGCCAAGGACGGAAATGTAAAGGATGTAACCGTTGCCAAGAGTTCGGGCAGTAAGATTATTGATGATGAAGCGGTAAGAGTGGTGTCAATGTCGCCTCAATGGGAACCGGGCAAACAGAATGGAGAGCCTGTTGATATAAGGTTTACCTTCCCTCTTGTATTCCAATTGAAATAATTTCTTCCCGACAGGTATTTGTAAGGTCAATAAAATTGAGGTGACTAAAAAAGTAGAGGCGTCCCGAGCGGGATGACATGAACCCCGAAAGTTAGACAAAAATGATATGAACCCCAAAAGTTAGACAAAAACTTTTGGGGTTTTGTTATGTTAAAAAAGAGAAAGAAACACGGCTATGCAGAACGATTGAAGTATATGCATATGCTTGAGAAT
>JAFZFL010000105.1 GCA_017555925.1 Bacteroidales bacterium
TGTTTGGCCCTGTCATTGGCCATCAGGTTTTGCATATGCTTGAACAGTTTGACTTTATTCTCGTTGGATTCCATATCAATAAAGTCAACTATTATAATGCCTCCCATATCCCTCAAGCGCATCTGCCTTGCTATTTCATCCGCGGCATGTTCATTGACAATGTAAGAGTTCTCTTCCTGGTCTACACCATTTTTTGCTCTGATTCCGCTGTTCACATCTACAACGTGAAGAGCCTCTGTGTGTTCAATTACAATATAGGCACCCTGTTTGATTGGAACAACTTTTCCAAAAGAGCCTTTAATCTGCTTTGTTACCTCAAAGTGGTCAAAGATAGGAATATCACCTTTGTATAGCTTTACTATCTTTTCCTGCTCTGGAGCTATTGTTGAAATGTAATCTGAAACCTCCTGGTATACATCCTCATCATTAACATGGATATTTGAGAATGAATCACTCAACAAATCTCTCAGGATTGTTGTAGTTCTGCTGTTCTCAGTAAATAGCATTTGAGGTGGCTTGCTGCTTATAAGCTTTGCGCAGCCCTCTTCCCATTTTCTGATAAGCATTTTAAGTTCTGCATCCAAAACTGCAGCACGTTTGCCCTCAGCAGCGGTTCTTATTATAACTCCATAGTTTTTAGGCAGGATACTGTAGACAAGACGCTCAAGCCTCCTCTTCTCCTCCTTTGATGATATCTTTTGCGAAACACTTACTTTGTCTGCAAATGGAAGCAATACTATGTTTCTTCCGGCTATCGATATTTCTGCTGTGAGTCTGGATCCTTTTGTTGAGATAGGTTCCTTTACTATCTGAACTATTATCGGCTGACCAGGCTCAAGCACATCTGCAATCTTACCCTCTTTTTCGAGGATGGGTCCAATTTCAATGTTAGAGTAGAAAGTTCTCAAATCCCGGTTGGGATTCATATGCTTCACAAAGGTGCTGAAAGCTCCAAAATTGAATCCGAGGTCGAGGTAGTGAATAAAGGCATCTTTGTCATCACCTATATCAACAAAAGCTGCATTGAGTGCAGGCATCACCTTTTTTACCTTACCAAGGTAGACATCTCCAACAGAAAACTGCTTGCCGCTATTCTGTTCCTTATTGAGCTCAGCCAACCTGTGATTTTCCAACAGAGCAATTGATATCTCCGTTGAGTTCACATCAATGATAAGATCTTTCTCCATCTGTCTAAAAATAAATAATCTAAAGCAGAATTCCTCTGCTTTAGATTAGACTACAAAGACAATTACTACTTACGTTTTTTATGTCTGTTCTTGCGAAGACGTTTTTTACGTTTATGCGTAGCCATTTTATGTCTCTTTCTTTTCTTTCCGCTTGGCATAATTGTATGTGTTTAAAAATTTGTTGAACTATTTTCTATCCAGAACTATTTTACACCTGCTTTAACTTTGCTCATGAAAACCTTAGCTGGTTTGAATGAAGGAATGTTATGCTCAGGAATAATAAGAGTTGTATTTTTTGAAATGTTTCTTGCAGTCTTTTTAGCACGTTTTTTAACTACAAAGCTACCGAAACCACGAAGATATACATTTTTGTTCTTTGCCAAAGAATCCTTCACACTCTCCATAAAAGACTCTACAACGTTCTGTACGGCAATTTTTTCCATACCGGTTGCTTTAGCAACCTCATTAACGATATCTGCTTTAGTCATAATGTATTTTATTATTAATGTTTGGTTATTTTTTTAAGGGAAGCAAAAGTACGGCATTTTTCTCAATTATCATAATGATTATCAAAAATTTCTCATTTTTTTTAAAGTTTTACCATATTATGATAATATTCATTACTTTTGGAAGATGAAAAATATTGCAGTAAAACTATTTTTGCCAATCTTTGCGCTTATGGCAGCATTTGCTGTTGATGCAAGTGCAAAAATCTGCATATCAAACATTTCTATCAACGGAAACAAGATAACCAAAAACTCCGTAATACTCAGGGAAATTCCGATGAAAGTTGGAACATATATCTCCCTCGAGGGTCTGGAGTACAAGATTCAGCAATCAGAAGAGAATCTGAAAAACACATCTCTTTTCAATGATGTGACAATCACCTACGAGCCTGACACCATTTCTGATATGACTACCCTTTGCATGCTGGAAGAGCAGGTGCTTATGAATCCCACCCACAACACGGGAGACAAAATCCTCTTTTACACTCTAAAGGTAGATGTAAGCGAGAGGTGGTATTACTGGCCTTTAATAGGAATCAAGCTCGAAGACAGAAATTTAAGTTCATGGCTGAAGGATATGGATTGGAACAAAATAACCTTTGACGCCGGAATAAAAATTGACAATGTGTGGGGCCTTAACCACACTCTAACTCTGTCGGGAAGATTTGGATTTGAAAAGGGATTCAAATTTTCATATAATGACATATCTCTTGACCCAAAGGGTGAACACTCTTTCAGTATTGGTGGATACTCCCGTTTCAACAAGACCATAAATATAATGTGTGAAGACAACAGACCTGTATTTATAAAGAGCTACAACAATTATCTCGAAAAGAGTTCCGGAGGCTCCATTACCTATATATATAGGCCGGAAATTAGAGTACACCACAAGGTCTCGCTTGAGTATAATTACAGAAGGCTAAGCGACTCAATGCTTATAAACAACAGCTGTTATTATGGCTCCGAAGCGTTGAAGAATCATGAATATACCTTCAAATACAGATTCTCATTTGACCACAGGAACTATTCTATATTTCCTACTGAAGGATATTATATAGGTGTGACAGCAAAGGGTACAACTGCCGACAATTTCAATTTCTGGTATGGAAATGTTATTGCAGACGGGCACTATTACCATAAAATAAGCAATAGATGGTTCTGGAAATCGGCATTGAGACTCTCTGCCTCATTCAAAAACAGAAATGCCTACATATATGACCACGCAATTGGATATGACAATATGAATATTGTGGGATACGATTTGTATGTTATTGACGGGCAACATTATGGGACATTAAATAATAGTATAAGGTTTTTGCTTTTACCCGAGAAGAGACTCTCTTTGAATTTTCTTAGAGCGTTGTCAAAATTCTATAGAATTCCATTTACGGTATACATTTCTGCCGATATAGATATGGGATACGTGCACAACAAATACCCTACGCCATGCAATAACCTTCAGAACAAATATCTTATGGGTGCAGGTATTGGTATTGACATACTTACCTATTACGATATTGTATTCAATGTAACGTATGATTACACATTATCGAAAGGGGGTGGATTTTTCTTTGGATTGAGAGCCCCAATATTTTAATGATTCTGGCATAAAGATTGACTTATTCAGTCGCCGGTTAAAATTGGTATGTTTCCAATCACAAACTGACAAATTGACATTAAAAAAGAGACGAATGAAGATTCCAAAAATTTTTCTGAACGCCATAGAAGGTGGAGAAGTAAATATTTTACCAGTGATGAATATAGAGGGCAGTTCAAATTTAGATGAAATAGATTTGCCACAAACTTTACCAATATTGGCATTGAGAAATGCCGTTATTTTTCCTGGCACTGTTCTTCCTATAACAGTAAGCAGAGACAAATCTTTAAAACTGCCCAAAGCTCTTTATAAATCTACAAAGATTATAGGCACTGTAACTCAGATTGATATAAAGACAGAAGATCCAAGCATCAACGACCTTTATAAGGTTGGAACGGCTGCTAAAATCCTTAAAATTATAGAGATGCCGGATGGTGGCATAACTGTAATCCTGCAAGGTATCAGAAGATTCAAGCTTAATGAAATAATTGCTACAGACCCTTACCTTTTGGGAACTGTAGAGTATCTGGCAGATAAAGCGCCAAATAAAAACGATTCTGATATTGAAGCAATTACAGATGCCATCAAAGATGCTGCACTCTCTATTCTCAAACTGTCGCCACACATGCCACAAGAGGCAGGCTTTGCCATTAAGAATATTGAAGGATGCGAATTCCTGACAAACTTCATAGCATCTGGCCTTGACACAGAAGATCCTTCAGACAAGATGGAACTTCTAATGGAGGGCAGTATAAAAAAACGCGCCTATAAACTGCTTGAGGTCCTTAATAGACAAATTGGCATTCTAAAGATTAAAGATGACATCCAGCAGAAGGTAAAGAGCGAAATTGACCAGCAGCAGAGGGAGTATTACCTCAACAATCAATTGAAGACAATTCAAGAGGAGCTTGGAATGAGCGGAAGCAATGAAGATATTGTTGAACTCAAAAAGAGGGCTGCCAACAAGAAGTGGCCTGAATCAGCTGCAAAAAGTTTTGAAAAGGAGTTGCTCAGACTTGAGAGAAGCAACCCTAACTCACCCGAATACAGCATACAGTTCAACTATCTTGATTTCTTGGTTGAGTTGCCATGGGATAATGTTTCAAAAGACAATCTTGATTTGAAACATGCCCAAAAGGTGCTTGACAAGGATCATTTCGGACTTGAGAAGGTTAAAGAGAGAATTATAGAATATCTTGCTGTCCTTAAACTTAGAGGAGATATGAAGTCTCCTATTATCTGTCTTTACGGCCCTCCGGGAGTTGGTAAAACATCGTTGGGCAAATCTATAGCAAAAGCCCTTGGCAGAAGCTATGGAAGAGTATCATTGGGCGGTTTGCATGACGAATCCGAGATAAGAGGCCATAGAAAGACCTATATTGGAGCAATGCCTGGCAGAATTATTGACACTATCAAAAAGTGCGGCAATTCAAACCCTGTAATTGTATTGGACGAGATTGACAAGGTAAGCAACAGCTTTAAGGGAGATCCCGCTTCGGCGCTTCTTGAGGTGCTTGACCCTGAACAAAATACCGCATTCCACGATAATTATCTGGATATTGACTATGATTTGTCAAAAGTGCTTTTCATTACAACTGCCAACAATATAAGCACAATTCATCCTGCACTCAAAGACAGGATGGAGATGATTCCTGTAAGTGGCTACCTTGCTGAAGAGAAGTATCATATTGCAAAAGACCATCTTATACCAAAACAAATTGAGATTCACGGTCTCAAATCCGGTCAATTAAAGATGAACAAAGCGGCAATAGATACTATTATCAATGAGTACACACGTGAATCGGGCGTAAGGACACTCGACAAGCAAATTGCAAAAATTGCCCGTACTACAGCCAAAAAGATCGCACTTGAAGAGGAGTTGCCTGCCACAATTACACCTAAAGAGGTTAAGAGCATTCTTGGTTTGCCTACAAATATGCATGATATTCAGAAGGGCAATGAGGCACCCGGTGTAGTTACCGGTCTGGCCTGGACAGAGATGGGTGGAGAGATACTCTTTGTTGAGTGCAGCTTGAGCGATGGAAAAGGAGTCCTTACAACAACCGGCAATCTTGGAGATGTAATGAAAGAGTCTGCCATGATTGCATACCAATATTTGAAATCCCATTCCGGATTGATAGGCATAGACTCAGAGGAGTTCCAGAAAAAGGATGTACATATTCATGTTCCGGAGGGTGCAATTCCAAAAGATGGCCCGAGCGCAGGCATAACAATGGTAAGCGCAATGGCGAGTGCATTCATGAATAAAAAGGTAAAATCGGCAATAGCTATGACTGGAGAGATGACTCTTAGAGGAAAAGTGCTCCCAGTTGGTGGCATAAAAGAGAAGATACTTGCAGCAAAACGGGCTGGCATAAAGACAATTGTTTTGAGCAGCGAAAATGAGAAAGAGATTAAAGATATAAAGGAAATATATGTTAACGGACTCTCATTCAAGTATGTAAACACAATGGCTGATGTGCTTGACTTTATCTTTTAATAATTGGCAGCAATGGACGTTAAGATAGAACAAGAGTGGAAAAAGCTGTTGGAAGAGGAGTTTGAAAAAGAATATTTTGCAAAAATTGTCAATTTCCTGCATAAAGAGAAGGGAGAGGGACGGATTATATATCCTCCCGGCTCCCTTATTTTTAATGCATTCTCCCTGACTCCATTCAGCAAGGTAAAGGTTGTAATTTTAGGACAAGACCCGTATCACGGAGCAGGTCAGGCTCACGGTCTCTCTTTTTCTGTTCCCGACGGAGTAACTCCTCCCCCTTCATTAAAGAATATATACAAGGAGATTGAGAGTGACCTTGGAGTAAAACTATGCAAGAACGGCAACCTTGAAGCCTGGGCAAAGCAGGGGGTGTTTCTTTTAAATGCAGTACTTACAGTGAGGGCATCACAAGCTGCTTCGCACAGCAATATTGGATGGAATCTATTTACTGACAGTGTAATAAAGGCAATCTCAGAGAATATGGATGGAGTAGTCTTTATGCTGTGGGGAAATTTTGCAAGAAGCAAGAGCGCTCTTATAGACCATAACAGGCATCTTGTATTGGAGGCAGCACACCCCTCCCCTCTTGCAAGAGGTGCATTTTTCGGATGCAGACACTTCTCCAAATGCAACGAATATCTTGTTGCACAAAATAAGACTCCTATAGACTGGACTCTTTAAGAGTTTTTACTATTTTTACGGAAATTTAAACAAATTATTATGCGCACAGCCATTTTCCCAGGTTCTTTTGATCCATTTACAGTTGGACACTATGACGTTTTGGAGCAAGCCCTCAAATTATTTGACAAGGTAATCATTGCCGTTGGTTACAATGCCACAAAAAAGGGAGGGTTCTTTGATCCGGAAACAAGAGTAAAGATAATTGAGGAAGCAACCCGCCACCTCAAAAATGTTGAAGTATGCACCTACACCGGCCTGACCATAAGATTGTGCCAGAAACTTGGTGTAAACTACATAATAAGAGGATTGAGAACAACTACAGACTTTGAACTTGAGAGTGTGATTTCACAGGCAAACAAAAAGATGGACTCCTCAATCAATACCATTTTTATTCCTGCCAGCCAGGAGTACTCATTTGTCTCATCAACAGTTGTAAGGGATGTGCTTATTCACGACGGCGATGCATCACTCTTTATACCTGAAGGCGTAGATATAAACAAATATAAAAAGAATTGATATGAAGTATAAGCAGTTGGGCGCAACATTGGCACTGGCACTCATCTGCAGTATGGTTTTTGCCCGGGAGGGTTATAAAATTACCATTAAAACAATATCTGCAGATAGCCTTGCTCCAGAGAAGACTCCATTACTGTCCGATAAAGCTGTACTCTATTTAAGCGGATGGGATAATAGGGTTGCCATTGACTCTGCCTCTTCAAACGGGAAAGGTGTTTATAAATTGAAAGGGAAACAGAATCTTACTTCTGGAGAATACACTATAAAAACGGGGAGTGGAGAGATAGTACTTTTTGTATCTGAAGATGGCAAAATTCGAGAAAAACTTAAACTTGAAGGCAAAAAATGCGAACAGGTCAAGGGTAAGCCTGAGAACGCTCTTTTTATTGATTTTCAAAACTTTGTAAATTACGGATGGAAGGAGACAGATAACCCTGCAATTGTTGGAAAGCTAATTGATTCCATTACACAAAAGGCTGAAGAGCAACACCCTGAATCACTGTTCAATCTTATGCTGGAGGGATACTCAAGCAATCCGGACTATAATAAAATATTCTCTGACTCACGTATTCTCCATACACGTTTCGGTAAAAATTTTATTGAATCATTTTTCAAATCGATAGAATACAACCATACCGACTCTGTTATAGCCAATATTTGCAGAATTATAGAAACATCATCTCCAAATATAAAACCACTGATAGCCGCTGAAGCCTTCAGATATTTCAGCAAACCCGCTGTCATGGGTCAGGAGAGTGTTGCTTTTCATATTGCAGAAGAGTACTTTACAAACGGGAAGTTAGAGTTTCCATACAAAGGTCTTGATTTTGAGATCAAAACTTTTATAATGCTAAACGGCAAATCTCTTGTGGGCATGGAAGCTCAGGATTTGCCCCTACAGGATACCAGTGGAGCCAATGTATCATTAAAGGAGCTGATTCTACAAGGAGAATATACTATACTCTATTTTTACACAGATGACTGTATAACCTGCAAGATAGAGACTCCCAAGCTTGTTGATTTTGTAAATGAATATAATCATGGCGTTATAAATGTATTTACCGTTTATACCCAGGATTATAAGGAACGTTGGAAATCCTATGTGAAAGAGAACTTTACAATATACAATCCATTTGTTAATTGGACAGATGCCGCAGACCCGGATTTTGAAAGCGGCTTTCACCTTTTGTATAATGTGATATCTACACCACAGATATACCTTATTGACAATCAGGGAACAATAATAGGAAGAGGCCTTTCGGTAAATTCTCTAAAAGAGCTGATAGAGAGACTTGAAGCCAATCAGGATGATCTGCATCTTTTCTTTAAAAATTTCTTTGAAGGCAGAAGCAACCGGGCAGAAGTATATGAAGCGACAGACCGCTTCTACACCAACTGCAAAAAGAGTCCTGCCCTATTCAGAGAAATATTTTCTGAGCTATATCTCTTCTTCAAATTTTCTGACTGTCACCTTCTTAAAGAGGGAGCAGTCTACCTTGCAGAAAACTATATTTTAGGCAAGCCGCAAGAGTGGAGTACTCACTATGTAGAACGTACGGCAAAAGAATTGGAGCAACTGAAAAAGAACTCTCCGGGAGAGGTCATAACCGATATTGACGGAATTGATTCAAATGGCAAAAAATATAATATCCATTCCATTGCGGGAGAGTACAAGGTTTTGTGTCTGTACAACTCACAATGTAATGGTTGTCTGCCATCTGTAGAGCAGCTCAACAATCTTGAGAAGAGATACTCCAATAAAAATATTGCATTCATTTCTGCAGACATTTCAAAAAAGAGGGAAAATTGGGAAGATTATGTTACCAACAATAATCTTAAATGGTTAAATTTGTGGGTTACAAATGAAGATATGCACAAGAGATATTATCTTGGCTCACTTCCTTTGATATATCTTCTCGACAGCAACAACAGGGTAATTGCCAGAAATCTTACTCCTGTTGAATTGGAGAAGATCTTGGAACAGATTCATTAGATGATTTTAATAAGCACCAACATATGTTACACGGCAAATACAAAACATTTTACGAGAAGCTCAATACTATAATTCCAAAACAGAGATTATTGCATGATGCTCTCAGCACCTTGGCTTTTGGCACCGATGCCTCATTTTACAGGCTTGTGCCTAAAATTGTTGTAAGAGCCAATAATGAAGATGAGATTGAGTTCATAATGAAAACAGCCTGGGCAATGGATATACCTGTAACCTTCAGAGCTGCAGGCACATCCTTGAGCGGTCAGGCAATCTCAGATTCGGTACTTGTCATTGCTACCCACGGATTTAAAGATCATAAAGTTCTTGACGGAGGTTTGAAAATAAGATTGCAACCCGGAATCAGAGGTGGTCACGCCAACAAGTATCTTTTACCTTACGGACGTAAAATTGGACCGGATCCGGCCTCTATTGATTCTGCCATGATTGGCGGAATTGCAGCCAATAATGCCAGTGGTATGTGTTGCGGCACAAGCGAAAACTCATACAAGACCATTGCCGACATTAAA
>JAFZFL010000106.1 GCA_017555925.1 Bacteroidales bacterium
CAGATATTGAGGAGCGCATTGCAGAACTTCTTTTGGAAAAGGGTGGGAAGGCCGGTACGGTATCGTTAAAGACTATAAAGGAAGTTGTTGCATTATTGGGGTATCCGTCTGAAATAGAGCAGCAGAATATAGATGCCGATTCGCATAAAGGCGGGAAAACAGCCAAAAAACTCTACAGGGATGTTAGAGAAAGAGTTATAGCCGGAGTTTGTAGTGGTTTGGGCGCTTATTTTCAGGTGGATGCTGTAATGATCCGTCT
This sequence comes from Bacteroidales bacterium, assembly GCA_017555925.1. The sequence continues at coordinate 260 of JAFZFL010000106.1, forward strand.
CATATTTGTAATGTTTGCTCTTCTTTCTACAATTCTTGGCAATTTTGGCATAGGCTCAAGGATATTCTGGCATATAGGAGGAAATTCGTTTGGTTTTATGATATTGCTCTATCTGCTCTTGTGGATGATAGTTCCGGCGGCAAAGACTGTGGAGCAGAGATGTGCAATGAGAGGAAAAAGTGCAGGAATAGATGATATTCATAAGGATGCAAGAAATTGCTATGGAGAAAAGAGCAGGAATTACAAACGGGAGAGTGGTATTTCCGAAGTGATGAGAGGTGTATTGAGAATTGCGGGAATATGTATTGGTATATGTTTGATAGTTTTGGGCTTTGTTGGTTTTATTGGAGGCATGGCGGCTATTCTTGGATTTGAATTTGCAGAGAACATCTCACTCTTTTCACTGGTTGATTATATTGAACTTGGTATAAGTAATTCGCTATGGCTTAAACTCTTGGCTGTTCTAACCTATTTTATTCCATTCTTGGGTATGCTTTATGGTGGAATTATGCTCTGTTTCAAGTTCAAACCACCGGTATGGCGTCCTGGACTTATAATGTTCCTGTTATGGATAGTCTCGCTGTTGGGCTTTGCCTCTGTAGGGGTAAAATCGGCAGCTCCATATATGAGTTATAGTAACTGGTCTGATGATAGAGCTGTAGATCTGGGTCTTGATACACTATATGTAAATATGGAACCATTTGATGGTATTGAGGGGAGCATATCGTTAAAAGTGAAGAAAAGAGGAGATGTAAGGGCCGATTATATAGTTGGAAAGGGTAAAGAGAAGGAGTTTGTAAAGTATCCGCGAGTTAGAGTTGTAAAGCATACTCCACAGGAAGGGGAGGAGCAGTACAAACCTTTTATTGAGTTGAAGAGCAGAGTTTATGAAGGAGCGGGAGTGAGCTCCTACAGGGTGAACAGGCCAATTGATATGGAGAGTATTTGTAATGTGAGAGAGTCTGTTGTTGAGGTGCATCCGAGGTTTTATACAAAAGAGAATAAATTCAACGGGGAGATGTACACTATATGGGTACATGTACCGGCATCAATGACAGTTATTCTCACAGATGAGAATGGTAAAGTTACCAGTTATGATGAGTAAAACATAAATAAGACAGGATATGGAGATATTTTTGGAAATAGTGGCAGTGCTTTTGGGCGTAGTTGGATTGTTAGGATGTGTAGTTCCTGTAATTCCCGGGCCTCCTTTGAGTTATGCCGGTCTTGCAATCCTTTACTTTTGGGGCAATGCAGCTGGCAGTGAAAATGTAATAACAGGAGAGTTCATGCTTACATGGCTGGCTATAACAGCAGTTGTAACTCTGCTTGATTACATAGTTCCAGTACTCTTTACAAAGTGGACCGGAGGATCCAAAGAGGCGGTGAGGGGGTCAATTGCGGGCACATTGATAGGAATGGTATTCTTCCCCCCTTTTGGAATTATAGCCGGAGCTTTCTTGGGCGCACTGCTTGGAGAGATTTTACTTAATGGCAAACAACTTGGAGAATCCCTGATGTCTGCATTTGGAGCCTTTTTAGGCTTCATTTTTGGAACAGGCATCAAGTTGGTGGCTGGGGCAATGATGCTCTATTATATTGTAAAGTTCATTTAGTTACTGAAAATTTCTAATTTTACTAAAAATTTCTAATTGGTAGTTACTAAAAGACTTTCTTATGAAATATGACTCTCTTTTTATAGCAGGAATGTTGGCATCAGTCGTTGCCATCTCTTTTTCATGTTCACACTCCTCTTGTAATGAAAATTCAGAGTGCAAAAAAATAGATATGGCGTATGAGATTGATAACGCACAGGTGGTAAATCTTAGCAAATATGCAACAAAGATTGAGTATATTCCTTTGGAAACAGGTGCCGGCAGTATGCTGGGACGTGTGGTGTCAGTTGTAGAGGGGGAGGGGTGTTATTATTTGTCGGGAAGCGATGAATGTGCAAAGGCCTTTGATAGAGATGGTAAATTTTTGGGTGATGTTGGAGTCATTGGTCGCGGTCCTGGTGAGGTGCAAATAATTTCAACATTGCTGTATGATGAGAAAAATAATGGAGTGGCTCTTGTCTCTGGAAATAAAGTTGTAGTTTACAATCCTGTTGACAATAGTGTAATAAAGGTGATTGATACACGAGTATTGGAAGGCTGTAGGGCTGTTGGGTGTAGGGCTAATGGAGATTATATTATGTATGGTTTTGACAGGGATTCAATTACCAATAATGATATTGAGAAATATATTCTGATATCTTCTGAAGGAGATGTTTTGGAGGAGCGGACAATTGGTCCCAATATTCCTACACAGGGAGAGTTTAGAGGTATACCCATAATATTTGCTCAGGGATATGCGGTTTTTATGAGTGGTGATAATCTTTATGCAATGAGCAGCAGCCGTGATACCCTCTATAGGATTGATGATAAAAATGGCAAAGAGGCGGAGTTTCTGTTTGATTTTGGAAAATATACATCAAAGACACGCTTGAATGAGCCAGGTATGCGTCTTATGATGTATCCTCATAAGGTTGATACAAAGGATTTTACGATGTTTGCATTAGGTGGGGTAAGAAACGGTTTGCCCTCTATAGTTCCAGATGGAAGCATACAGCGTGGCGATGGTTATGTTCTGCTCGACAAACAGGAGAAGAGATTTTATGTACTTAAACACGACTCCAGGAATCCGCTGATAGGTTTCAGAAATGATATTGACGGTGGCATGAATTTTACACCAACCTTTTCTACGGCAGATAAGATGTTTAGAGTGGAGAACGCAGATAAGTTTATTGAGTATGCATCCCAAAGCTCCTCTTCAAGGATGAAAGAGGTTGCAGCAACATTGACGGAGGAGAGTAATCCGGTACTTGTGGTAGTAACTCTCAAATAGACAACTTTACCGGATTTACTCAATCTACTGTCTGCAGATTTCTTGTTTATTTTTCTCTTGTTCCAACATATTCGGCCAATGCGACAAGGTACTCTCTCTCTTTTGTTTGAGGGAGTGGGGCCAAGGCCAAAATTGCCATTTTACTATGCTTTTCAAGTATAGCCTGAGCTTTGGCTACACCGTTGTATTTCTGCACAAAAGCATTTACCTTGTCAATAATTTCCTGTTCTTGCGGTGTTACTTTACCACCTTTGGTAAAGGTGTTTTCAATATGTGAAATACTCTCTCTTATATATTGGGCCTCTTCTGAGGGTGAGGCCTCCATTGAACAGAGAAGGGGAAGTGTTATTTTACGCTCTTTAATGTCGGCTCCGCCATTCTTGCCTGTATCCATTGAAGGGGTATAATCAAAAATATCATCCCTTATCTGAAATGCGACACCAAGTTCGTAGGCATACTCTGTTATGGCCTTAATCTGCTCCTGATTTGCAGAGACAGATATTGCACCGCTCTTCATTGCTGCAATAAAGAGACTTGCAGTTTTGCCAGATATAATTGAGTAGTAATCCTCAATGGTTGTGTCAAGGAGTTCGGCTTTTTCCATTTGAACAAGTTCTCCAACGGAGAGCTCTTTCACAGCTGTGGTAAAGCAGGCAAGGATGTCGCTGCCACAACGTGTGAGTTCGTCAAGGGCTTGTGATAACCAGTAGTCTCCTGCCAAAATGGAGGCTGCCTGGCCAAAAACGGCCTTTACGGTCGGAACACCTCTGCGCAGGTCTCCATCATCTGCAACGTCGTCGTGCAGGAGCGTTGCTGTATGTATCATTTCAGAAACAGCAGCACAATGGTAACTGGTTTCATTTGCTGAACCACAGGCGCGTGAAGCCAGCAAAGAGAGTACAGGTCTGAGCTGTTTGCCTGCATTTTCAATCAGATAGTTATTTATCTTTGAAACGAATGCGTTTTTATTACTTAGAGCGGATACCAAGACTTCTTGATATCCGCTCCAGTCTCTACCCAAATCTTTTTTAACTCTGTTTATATCCACAACTCTAAAAAATGAATGCTAACGATAACTCAAAACCTTTATTCTTTCCACCTTTGAATGTATCTATACCGGCCCACTCAAAATCACCAATCTTTCCCAAATCCCAGCAGTAGCGTCCTGTGACCTGAAATCTCCATACATCCATGCCGGCACCCAGACCGATGCCATATTCAAAACGGTTAAGATCTTTCCACTCAATATTCTGAAATTCATCTCCTTTGGCTATGGCGTAACCTATATAAGGGGAAACCATTATGAAAGGTCGGAAGAGCACAAGATCCAATCCCCATTGGAGATTTACCGGCAGTTGCACATAGTGCATTTTGAAGTCTGCCTCTTTTGAGAGAATTCCGTCGGGATGGATCTCTATAGAACTTCCCTTTTGTATATAAATAAGTTCGGGTTGCAATGCTAAGCCAACAGGTAATTTGACCTTATATAAAATACCTGCGTGGAAGCCTGTTTTTCTCTTTAGAGATCCATAAAGATTGGAGAGCTCTATATCAGACATTGAATTGTAACTTAAACCGCCTTTAATACCAAAACCGCTCTGTGCCTTTAACTGAAAAGTACACATGAACAGAATGCAAAGTACAATTAAAGTCTTTTTCATAATCAATATTATTACATTAATTTATCCAATTCGGCAGTAATGGCAGATTTTGCAACTGAACCTACCAATTTTGCCTTAAGTTCACCACCTTTAAAGAAGAGTAGTGTTGGAATATTTCTGATACCGTAGTCAATGGGAGCATCAGCGGCCTCATCAACGTTGCATTTTACAATTACAGCCTTGCCCTCATACTCTGCGGCAACCTCTTCCACTACAGGAATAAGAGCTTTGCAAGGGCCACACCATGCTGCCCAAAAATCAACCATTACAGGTTTTTCATTCTCCAATACAACCTCTTTGAAATTGCTATCATTCACTTCTAACATAATAATCTACTTTTTAACGTTATACAATATAATTTCATATTAATTCAGGTTGCTAATTTAGCAACTATTTTTTAAAATCTTGTAAGAATTCCCTTTTAATATGATTAAATTTTATCTATATGGGATATATTTGTTTCCTGCAATCATTTTTGCGACATGATATAAGCAAGACCGCCCTCTGCAGTCTCCTTATAAAGACTTGGCAAATCTCTTCCTGTACGCTTCATTACTTCAACAACAGTATCAAAACTTATTCTGTGAGATCCGTCAGACATCAGTGCATATACATCTGCGTCAATAGCCCTTGTGGCGGCAAAAGCATTGCGCTCTATACAAGGGATTTGAACCAATCCTCCTACCGGGTCGCATGTTAATCCCAGGAAGTGCTCCATTCCAATTGATGCGGCATACTCTACCTGTGCCGGTGTTCCGCCAAAAATCTGAACTCCTGCACCGGATGCCATACTGCAGGCAGAACCTATCTCTCCTTGGCATCCAACCTCTGCCCCCGAAATGGATGCATTGGTCTTTATTATATTGCCTATAAGGCCGGCCGTAGCCAACCCCCTGATTATCCTTTTGTCGGAAAAATCATAAAATTTCTGGGTAAGATGCAGGACTGCCGGTATAACACCACAAGAGCCGCATGTTGGAGCTGTTACAACAATGCCTCCAGATGCATTCTCCTCGGCAACAGCCAAAGCATAAGAGAATGTCATTCCCCTTCTCTGCATGGAGCCCTGATACCCCTTTGATTTGATATGATAAGATGCAGCTCTTCTGGCCAGATTCAGGCCACCCGGTAAAACACCTTCATTTTCAAGCCCTCTGGCTATGGATTGTTTCATTATATCCCATACATAGGCGAGATAGTCCCAAATATCCTTATCTTCATGTAAGGCAACATACTCCCAAAAGGAGGTACCATTATCCTTGCACCATGCAAGAATGTCATCCATTTTACCATGTGGGTATATGCTCTTACTCTCCTCCCTTTTGCCGCTGTCGCTTATGTCTCCACCACCAATACTGAATGTAGTCCATTTGTCAATGATTCTTCCCTCACTGTCATAAGCCTCAAAAAAGAGTCCGTTGGGGTGTTGCGGCAGAAAGGTTTCAGGTCTGAAATTGAGTTTGCACCGGCTGCTCTTTCCGGCTGACCTCAACTCCTCAATAGTCATATTTGCAATCTCTTCTTGTGTAAATCCTCCCAGAACCTCAAGTATGGCCACATCTGTAAGGTGGCCTATGCCGGTTGCAGCCAGAGAACCATATAGTGTAACATCAAACCTTGCAGCGCCATTGTTGCGTTCCAGAAATTTAAGGGCGGCAGTACGTGGTCCCATAGTGTGGCTGCTCGAAGGTCCTTTGCCTACCTTAAAGATATTTTTAATGCTCTCCATATACTCTCCGATTATTGGTTGTAAATATAATCTTCCCGACAGTTAACCGCTTTTGACTCCTGTACTCCGTCAAACTACTAACAAATATACTGCATATTTTGATTAAAACATCTTTTTGTGTAAGTTTGTAATCGGCTCTAAAATTAGAAATCAAAACCCAATAATTATGTATAATAAATTTCAACAATATCTTCAGACCGAGCTTAAAGCAATAGAGGAAGCCGGTTTGTATAAAAACGAGAGAATCATTGTCTCTCCACAAAAAGCTGCTATCAAGGTCAACACAGGTAAAGATGTGCTTAACTTCTGCGCAAACAACTATCTTGGATTGTCAGATAATCAGGAACTTATAGATGCTGCTAAAAAGGCGTTGGATGAGAGGGGATTTGGAATGTCGAGTGTGCGCTCAATCTGCGGTACACAAGATTTGCACAAAGAGCTTGAGAAGAAGATTGCAGAGTTCTTTGGAACAGAAGATACAATTCTTTATGCAGCTTGCTTTGATGCCAATGGTGGTGTGTTTGAGCCACTTTTGAATGAAGAGGATGCAATTATCTCAGATGCGTTGAACCATGCATCAATCATTGATGGTGTGAGACTTTGTAAGGCTCAAAGATACAGATATGCAAGTGCAAATATGGAGGAGTTGGAGAACTGTCTTAAACTTGCACAGGCGCAACGCCA
>JAFZFL010000107.1 GCA_017555925.1 Bacteroidales bacterium
GGAAAATTATTGTACAATCCTCCATCAAAATAGAGGATAGAATCTATTGTTATAGGCTTGAATACAAAGGGATAAGTCATTGATGCCCTTACTGCAGCTCCAAGGTTGCCTTTGGTTAAGGTTACCGCTCTCTTTTTTGCAATATAGGCGGCAATGCAGAAATAGGGAATCATAAGATTGTCAAAATTATCTCCCGCTGCTATTGAAGAAGCGGCAAATACCTCTACCATAGCTATATCCATAGGATAAGGAGAGATAAGGTTTGTAGGAAAGTTAAACTTGAGCTTATTCCTCTTCCTGTTGTGGGGCAAACCATGTTCTACCTCTCCAACCCTTTTTTTCTCCAGTGTGAATGAGAATATCTCAGGAGTTGGAGTGTTGTTGAAAAAGTATGAGGCATACAGCTCCTCCGGAACTCCGGAAGACCACTTTATGAACTCCTTGCTCGTCAATATCTCCATCATTTGATTGGGAGTGTAGCCTATTGCATACATAGCACCTACTATAGCTCCCATTGATGTGCCGCAGATGTAGTCTATGGGGATATTGTTCTCTTCCAAAGCCTTCAGGACACCGACATGCGAAATGCCCTTTGCTCCACCACCGCTGAGCACAACTCCAACGGTTGGAGGTGCCGATGTGTGTGATTGTTGGGCATGAAGAGGTAATGTGCTTATAAAGAGCAAATTGACAAGTACAACTAAAAATATGGCACTCTTATCATTTCTTTTGTACAAACTATACCCCATTTTTCGTTTTTAATTAATAAATTTGCAAACATTAACATTAAAAGAGTATTCGGTATGAAATCTAAAATTACAGCTTTGGCCATTTGTGCATTAGCACTCTTTGCCTGCAAGAACCAATCAAGTGACAAACCTGTGCTAAAGGAACAATCGGAGAGTGAAATAGTTGAAAGACCAAAAGCAGAGGCTCCTGTTTTTGAGATAGTAACCAATTTGGGAACAATGAGGGTACAGCTTTACAAAGAGACCCCTCTTCACAGGGATAATTTTTTGAAACTTGTAAACCAGAAATTCTTTGACGGCATATTGTTCCATAGAGTTATAAATGGTTTTATGATTCAGGCTGGAGACCCGCTCTCTAAAGATCCTGCCCAAATGGCAAAATATGGTACTGGAGGTCCTGGTTATACAATTCCGGCAGAGATTCTTCCTCAGTTTACCCATAAGAAGGGAGCCCTTGCTGCAGCACGTAAAGGTGATAAAGCCAATCCTAACAGAGAGTCTTCCGGCTCACAATTCTATATTGTACACAGTCCTGAGGCTTGTGCATCGCTTGATGGCCAGTATACAATCTTCGGAGAGACTATTGAGGGTCTTGATGTAGTTGACAAAATAGCCACTGTGGCAACGGGCGCACAAAAGAGAGATCTCCCTAATGAGCCTGTGAAAATTATAAGTATCAGAGAGATAGTTCAAGCTCCTGTTGAGGCTTCTGCAGATACCACAGCAGCTGGGGCTCCTGCAGTAGTGCCGGCAGAGTAATTGCTCTTTGCAGAATATCGTTATTGAGGTGAAGAGTCTGGATTTAAGGAATAAGATAGTCGCTTTTGATGCCGATGATACACTTTGGCACAATGAGATAAACTTCAGAAATGCAGAGAGGGAGTTTGCAAAGCTTATGCTCCCTTTCTGTTCTGAAGAGGAGGCTGTAGCCCATCTGATGGAGGTTGAAGGGAGGAATATTCCAACTTTGGGATATGGTACAAAGACCTTTATCATAGCTTTGGCAGAGGCCGCCATTGAACTTGGAGGAGATAAGATCTCCAATAGTACCATTTTGGAGGCTATGGAGATAGGAAAGAGAACTGTTTTTCCAAAAGTCAAACTTTATGAGCATGCAAAAGAGGTGATAGAGAGCCTTTACCAATTGCAGAAGGAGTTGGGCTTCAAGTTGGTGCTTGCGACAAAAGGAGATCTGAGAGACCAGCAATATAAGATAGACGAATCGGGGCTTGGAGAATATTTCTCACATATAGAGATAATGCCAGAGAAGGACAGAAACGGTTATATCTCGCTTTTGAATAAATGTGGCGGTGCTATTTCCCATAACCGCACGGAGCTTTTGGCAAAGGATCTGATTATGGTTGGCAACTCATTCAAATCAGATATAAAACCGGTGCTTGAGTTGGGAGGAACGGCTATATATATTCCATCAAAGATTATATGGGTGCATGAGGTAGTAGAGGAGTTTGACCATCCTTGCCTTATAAAGCTCAACTCAATAGCAGATGTGCCCCAGCTCTTTGGAATGGGGAGTTTTAAAATTAAGTAAAGACAGGCTTGGACCTGTGAAAAAGATAGAGTATGGCAATATTGGATATTATAAAAAAGAACCGCAGCTACCGCCGTTTTTATGAAGAGGCTGCAATTTCAGCAGAAGATCTCAACCTTATGGTTGAAGCTGCAAGATATTCGGCTTCATCAAGAAACATTCAGCCGCTGAAATACTATATATGCAACTCAAAAGAGATGAACGCAAAAATATTCCCTACGCTTGCATGGGCCGGCTATCTGACTGAATGGGATGGCCCTGTTGAAGGGGAGAGACCGAGTGCATATATTGTGCAGCTGCTCGATAAGAATATAAGTGCAACAGCATCATGCGATCATGGAATTACAGCACAGAGCATGCTTCTACAGGCAGTGGAGCTTGGATTTGGTGGGTGCATTATAGCCTCTGTAAAGAGAGAGGCGCTCTCGGCAATATTGGATTTGCCGGAGAATCTTGAAATTATTCAAGTACTGGCTCTAGGCAAACCAAAGGAGGAGATTGTAGTTGATGATATGAGAGATAACCAATTCAAATATTGGAGAGAAGAGAGCGGTATACACCATGTTCCAAAGAGGAGACTTGAGGAACTGATAGCGGGAGCCCAGTTACAGTAAATTATAATTCAATTATTTAGAACCTATTTGTATGGAAGTTAAGATAGTAAACAAATCGCAATATGATGTGCCGCAATATGCTACAGCCTTATCTGCCGGCATGGATCTCAAAGCAAATATCAGTGAGCCGATAGAGCTTGGTTCATTGGAGAGGGCAATGGTTCCTACCGGTCTCTTTATAGAGCTTCCCGAAGGATATGAGGCGCAGATCCGTCCACGAAGTGGCTTGGCTGCCAAATTTGGTATAACCGTAGCCAACTCGCCAGGTACTATTGATGCAGATTATAGAGGAGAGATAAAAGTTATTCTCATAAACCTTTCAAAAGAGAAATTTGTAATAAATCCGGGTGAGAGAGTTGCCCAGATGGTAATTGCGAAGTATGAGAAGATTGAGTGGAGAGAGGTGGAAGAGCTTGGAGAGTCGGAGAGAGGAGCAGGCGGATTTGGCTCTACCGGAAGGAGTTAGATTATATACTTGGGAGATATTTGATTTAAATTTTTGAAAATGGAGATACTCTTGGATATAGATAGGGCAAAATGTATCAAATGCGGCAAGTGTGTAAAGGTGTGTCCCTCTAAAATCTTTGTATGGAACAGGGGAAACAATACCGCTTCTGTAAAGGTTGAAGAGCCTCAAAATTGTATAAAGTGCGGGCATTGCGCTGCTGTATGTCAGGCCGGTGCAATAAATCACTCTCTCTTTCCAAAGGAGAAGGTACACTCTGTAGATTTCTCTCAAATGCCATCGCCTGAGCAGGTAATGCTGCTATGTAAGGCAAGACGTTCGAACAGAGCCCTTACTGCCAATCCTGTTCCCAAAGAGACCATACAGAAAATTCTTGAAGCGGCAAATACAGCTCCCACTGCAAGCAACTTGCAGGAACTGGAGTATACGGTGGTTTCATCTCCTGCAAAGATTACAGAAGTAATAGAATTTGTGATTGATTACTTCTCTTCTATGGTAAAACTTCTTGAAAATCCGCTTCTTAAGCCAATCCTTAAGCCACTGCTCGGTAATGGTGCCTACCGCTACGTTAACATTTTCCGTAGGATAAGGGAGGAGTACAGCAAGGGAAATGATCAGATTTTACGTGGAGCAAAATGTGTAATATTCATTCATGCGCCAAAGAGTTCAAGGTTTGCAGATGCAGATGCCAACCTCGCCTACCAGAATGGCTCACTGATGGCAGAATCGATGGGTATAAGCCAGATTTATACCGGTTTTGTATGCACAGCGGCAAAGAAAGGCAAAGGGAGACTTGAAGAGATTCTGGGGATTGACAAAAATCGCAGGATTGTTGCAGGAATGGCATTAGGAGTGCCTGAATTCAGGTATCCTAATTATATAGAGAGAGGAGAGTTAAAAGCAAAGGAGATATAGTTGCAAAACAGGATGTAAATATGAAATATATAGAGATACCGGCATTGCATGAACTATTTCTTGGGAGCAATGGTGTAAGTACAGACAGCAGGAAGATTGAGCATGGAACACTCTTTTTTGCCCTTAAGGGAGAGACTTTCAATGGAAACAATTTTGCGGCCGGAGCAATAGAACAGGGAGCCTCTTATGCTGTTGTTGATGATGAAATGGTGTATGAGGCAAACGCCAGTCTGCAGGAAAAGATGATTTTAGTGGAGGATGTACTCCATACTCTCCAGCAGTTGGCAAGATACAACAGACTGCAATACAAGATACCTGTAATAGCCCTTACCGGAACAAATGGCAAAACAACAACCAAAGAGCTTATTACAGCGGCATTGTCTGCCAAATATAATGTGGTTGCCACAGCCGGCAATCTCAATAATCACATTGGAGTGCCGCTTACACTCTTGAGGATAAACTCCACAACCCAAGTGGCTGTGATAGAGATGGGGGCAAGTGCGCCTGGCGAGATAAACCTGCTTGCATCATTGGTATGCCCAAGTTTTGGTCTCATTACCAATGTAGGAAAGGCCCATCTTCTGGGATTTGGCTCATTTGAGGGTGTAAAGGCTGCCAAAGGAGAACTTTACGATAACCTTACAGACCACAAGAAGATAGCATTTGTAAATGTAGACAATCCTCATCTTCTTAAAATGGCGCACGACAGATTGAATCTTCATATTGTGCCGTATGGGCTTAACAATAATTGTGCGAGGGTTATTGATGCAAATGATGAAAATCCGTTCCTTAAATTGACAATACCAAATCCATGCATGGCGGCCGCTTGTGGAGATGAACCAATGGAGTTTGAGGTAAACACCAATCTTATAGGTACATATAATGCAGATAATGTATTGGCAGCTCTCTGTATTGCAACTTATTTTGATGTGCCAACAGCTATGGCAATTAAGGCAATAGAAGAGTATGTTCCGTCAAACAACCGTTCCCAAATGTCAAAGACAGAGCATAATACCCTTATAATAGATGCCTATAATGCCAATCCTACAAGTATGGCAGCATCTCTTGAAAATTTCAATAGAATAAAAGCTTCCAAAAAGGTGCTTGTACTGGGAGACATGCTTGAGTTGGGGCAGGACTCTTTGCAGGAACATTGTACAATAATCGGGTTGGCACTATCTCTGAAACCGCAGATGCTCCTATTGGTGGGAGGGGAGTTTCAGAAGGCCTTTAATGAACTGTCGGGAAGCGGGAAAATAGTGGATTCAGATATAAAGGTGGTAAGGCTGTTTGAGAACTCTATAATATTGAGGGAGAGGCTGTTAGAGCTGGGATTGAAGGGATGCACACTCCTTATAAAGGGCTCGAGAGGAATCAGACTTGAGAGAGTATTTGATGCGCTTTAAGATTTGAAGAGTTTATGAAGAAAACTATACTTCTACTGGCTGTTGTATGCAGTACACTTCTAGGTCCTTGTGAGAAAGACTCCAAAATGGAGGTGTTGGAGGATGCCGCATTTGAATCAATTATAAATTCGGCAGAGGAATGATCTCCAATATTTTATAGATCTTATTAACAACGCGGTAAATTCTATCCTATAGTATAAAGCATTAACCGTTAAAACTTATGATATTATGAAAATCAGTTTTAAAAGAGTAACATTACATCTTGCAGGATATGTGTCACTTATCCTCTTTGCAGTTGCCTGCACCTGTAACACGTCACAGAAATATTATAAATCTATTCCCGACGGATTTGACCGTATGTGCCAGCGTGCCATAGATGAGTGGAAAGTTCCCGGAATGGCAGTTGCTGTGGTAAAGGATGGCGAGATTGTATTTATGGATGGTTTTGGTGTTGCAAAATTTGGCGATTCTGCAAATGCTGCTGTGCCTGTAACTCCCCAAACGAAGTTTGTTATTGCATCAACTTCAAAAGCCATAACAGGAGCGCTTCTTGCAACAGTTATGGATGATTATGATACAATAAAATGGGATGCTCCTGTGAAGAACTATCTTCCAGATTTCAAACTGTATGACAAGTGGGCTACAGAGAATTTCCAGGTACGTGACATAATGGTTCACCGTACAGGTTTCAACAGCTATGCATTGGATGATCTTCCATTCTTCGGATATGACAGGGATGATTTGTACAAACTCTTTGCAGTAGTCCAACCTACATACAGCTTCAGAACAAAATATGCATATAATAACGAAATGTATACGGTAGCTGCCAAAATTATTGAGAAGTATACAGGAAAGAGTTGGGATGAGGCAATTGTTGAGCGTATATTCACTCCTCTCGGCATGAAGAACAGTACAACAGGTAACGTCTCCTTCTTTACAGCGGAGAATCTTGCACAAGGTTACAGATTGCAAAAAGCTGAAGATAGGGATGAGGTTGAGGTTGTTCCAAGATTGGATAAGGAGAATGCCTTTACCTGGCTCTCTGCAGTTGCACCTGCCGGCTTTGTAATTTCAACTGCAGAGGATATGGCAAATTGGGTAAAGATGAATCTTAATCATGGTGTTTTTGAAGGCAAGGAGGTTGTATCCCGCAAGAATCATGATATGTTGTTTTATCCCCAAACAATAACATCTTGTGATTCTGCACGTCTGTGCAACTATGCCCAGGGCTGGACCATTGAGCAAAACAACAGAGGACGTTATATAAGACATACTGGTTTGGCTTATGGATATACAGCTCTTGTAGGTATGGTGCCAGATTTGGATTTGGGATTTGTATTCCTCACTAACAACGGAAGCTCTGCAGATGCCCAGAGTGCAATTGCCCGCGATCTTATTGAGCGTTATTATGGCAATGAGGAGTCGGCATACTTTGATGAGTATCTTGCAGAGTATAGGGAGAACCTCTTCAAAAAAGATGAGCCGGAGGAGGAGATTGCACAGCCTGTTGCGCCATTGGCGAACAAGGCTTATACAGGCAATTACCATCTTGATGTATTTGGAACAGCAAAGGTGTATGAGAGAAATGACTCACTCTTCTTTAATTTGAGAAAAGTTGACAGCCATCTCAAACATAAGAATGGAAACGTATTTGAGTTTTATGTTCCAGGCGGTGGTACATTTGACCTTACATTTACAGTAAAGGGTGCGAAAGTGAATTCACTTACCTTTGATATAAATGACCCTATCGGAGATTTTATTAAAAAGTAAAATTCTCCTCCTGGTATCTCTTGGGAGAGATGCCAGTATGTTTTTTGAAAAATTTGCCAAATGATGACTGGTCTGCAAAATTCAATATTTCTGCAATCTGCTGGATGGTATTTTCCTGACTTCTGAGCATTACTTTGGCACGTGTTACAAGGTATCGGGCAATCCAGACATTTGCGGTTTTGCCCGATACCTCTTTTAATATAAGGGAGAGATATTGTACGCTTATGCAGAGCTTGTCTGCATAAAAAGAGGGATTATGCTCTCTCTCCCCATTCTTCACAAGCTCTTCAAGAAATCTTTTTATATAAACCTCCTTAATTGTCGATTTAGCCTTTACGCTCTCACCTTTGCTCTTTTTCAGATAGATATTTGCACTCTCAAGCATTACATTATAGAGGGCATTTGCTGTTATCTCTCTTCTCAACAGGTGGCTTGTATCAAGGAGATATTGCTCAAGTCTTAGCAGGCTGCTCTTTATGGCATTGAACTCCTTCTCATCAAATGAGTGCACCGGTGACTGGTCAACATTAAGCAGTTGGGATATAGATATCGGTTTCTTTTCAAGAACAGAAGTTGTTATAAACTCATTTGTACATATAAGAATATATGCCTTGAAGTTTGGAGAGGCTTCAATTTCTGTAAGGATCTTAAGAGGTAAAATTCCAAAACTGCTGTGAGCGCCAATTGTATACTTTTTATAATCGAGTACAACTTTAATCTCTCCGCCAATTACAAGTATATTGCATACTCTATTCTCTGTGGAGCGTGTAAGAAATATCTCTTCAGCTATATTGTTGAATTTCTGAACATTTTCTCTCTCTATACGTGTAAATAGT
This sequence comes from Bacteroidales bacterium, assembly GCA_017555925.1. Next base: position 8,306 of record JAFZFL010000107.1, read on the forward strand.
ATTGACTCCTCAAAGTTCGCACCACCAAGGGCCGCTTTAAACTGGGATATGGAAAATTCTCTTTCTGACCTGATGCTGTTCATAATAATCTATTTTGGACGGATAATGCTTTGCAAGTTTAATACCAACATATAGAAATGGAATATAAATCTTGTTAAAGTTTTGTCAAGTAACTGTCGGGAAGCAAAGTTATATATTTTCAGACCAAAAATATACTTTTTGAGGCTATTGAGTTTTCTGTTTCTTGTTACAATTTTGCGACCTAAAATGAAAAGAAGGCTTTTGGCCGTTGCAATTATGAGAAAAGAGCATATTCTGGAGTTTGTTTATGGTGAGTTTGCAGCATGCGGATTCAAGCAGGTAAGTGTGGATGAACTTGCCGCCCGAATGCATATCTCCAAGAAAACACTCTATGAATTCTTCTCAAATAAAGAAAAATTGTTCCTCGACGCTATTAAGCAGAAGTGTGGCAAAATAGTTGTGGCGAGCGGAGAGATTTCTGAGGAGTGCAGTAATGTGCTTGAAATTATAATAAGATGCTCCATGTATCTGTTTGAGGCGGTTGTGGGGGTTTCTGCCCAATTTAAGGAGGATGTGGAGAATTGTGAGGAGGCAAGAATCTATCTTAAAGAGGTGAGGAAAGAGCTTCTTGATGCAGGTAAAAGACGTTTTGAACAGGGTAAAGTCGAGGGTTATCTGATGGAGGAGGCAGATTTTGAGATTGTTGGAAGCATGTTGGCTCTTCAGGTTGTAAAGATGAATGAAAAGAAGAGCGAAAGGTATACGCCCAATCAGGTATGCCTCAAGAGCCTTATGATAATTTTAAGAGGTGTGTGTACTGAGAAGGGAAGAGAGGTGTTGGATCAGATTAAGGAGTCATATACAGTTTAGTTGCAAATAATAATTTAATTTACATAAAATGAAGAAAGTATTAAAAACTATTGTAGCAGTTGTATCGCTGGTGGCGCTTGGAGTTCCATCCTTTGCGCAGGATACGTTAAAGCTGACTCTCCAGGATGCGTTGGAGATTGCGTTGAGCGAGAACCTTACAGTAAAGGTTGCTGATATGGAGATTCAGAGGTCAGAGTATGCCAAGAAGGGTACTTATGCCTCATTGTTCCCTCAAATTGATTTCAGTTTCAACTATCAGGGCGCAATAAAGAAGCAGACAATGTTTATGGGCGACCAGTCTTTCCAGATAGGAAGGAATCATACCTGGAGTACAGGTTTTTCATTGGGTATGCCACTTGTTTCTGTTCCGCTTTGGAAGAGCCTTCAGATTACCGGAATGGATGTTGAGTTGTCAATTGAAAAGGCACGTGCTTCCCGACAGGATCTTGTAGACCAGATAAAACAGACATTCTATACAACACTTCTTGCCAATGACTCTTATGAGGTGTATAAGGAGAATTATGAGAATACCCTTGAGGATCTTGAAGATGTGAAGAAACAGTATGAGAATGGCAAGGCTGCCAAATTTGATCTTATAAGAGCAGAGGTAAATGTACAGAATGCAATGCCATCTATGTATGATGCCCAGAACAGCGTTGTTCTATGCTTGTGGAAACTTAAAGCTCTTATGGGTGTTGATTTGAACTTGAATATTGCATGCGTAGGAAACCTTGCAGATTATAAGGATGAGTTGACAGGTGCAGATATGTATGCCTCTGTAGATTTGACCAATAACTCAACATTGAAACAGTTGGATATCCAGAGGGCAATGTTGCAGAAGAACCATGAGATAAATATTGCAAAATATTTCCCATCATTGAACCTCTCTGTAAACTACCAGTGGATGGCAATGGAGAACAATCTTAAATTTGGAAATTATATGTGGAATCCATACTCAACAGCCGCAGTCTCTTTGGCTATTCCAATCTTCTCGGGCGGACAGAGATTCCATGCGATCAAACAGACAAAAGTTCAGAAACAGCAATTGGACCTTCAGATAGAGAATGCACATCGTGAGTTGGAGGTTGGTGTAAGAAGTGCAATGAGTTCTATGCAAACCTGCAAAGAGCAGCATGCAGCGGCTGCCAAATCAATTGAGGGCGCAGAGGCAGGATATGAGATTGCACAAAAGAGATATGAGATTGGTAGCGGTACACTATTGGAGCTTAATGATGCGCAATTGGCACTCTTGCAGGCAAGACTATATGTAAACCAATCAATTTATAACTACTTGGTTGCCAAATCTTCATTGGAGAAACTATTGGGTGTTGACTCTCCTGCAACCATCAAATAAGTAAAAACAAAAAATAGATAATGGATATGAAAAAAACTAATTTCTTCAAGATGCTGCTTGCAGCTGCAATTATGACATCTGCTGCCGCTTGTAACAACAATGGCTCAAATGAAGAGTCGGCTGTAGCAGAGAAAGAGACTGCTGTTAAAGTAAAGGTCAAACAATGTTTTGATAGAGAAGTAGAGCAGATAGAGGTCTTTACAGCTACCGTTCAGCCAAATATAAAAAACAATATTGCTCCACAACAGCCTAACCGTATTGCAAAGATTTATGTTGAGGTTGGTGATGCTGTACGCAAAGGCCAGTTGCTTGCAACGATGGATGCTGTAAGTTTGGATCAGATAAAATTGAAGATGAGCAATGACTCTCTGGAGTTTGAGAGAATAACCAAACTATATGAGGTTGGTGGTGTTTCAAAGAGCAATTGGGATGCAATGAAGATGGCATACAAGATTTCAAAATCAACTTACGAGAACCTTTTGGAGAATACATCTCTTGTAAGCCCTATTGATGGCGTAGTTACAGCAAGAAACTATGATCAGGGAGATATGTAC
>JAFZFL010000108.1 GCA_017555925.1 Bacteroidales bacterium
AGGTAGTGGGATAATGCAAGTCGCAGCGAGCAGTAGAAACCTCGCGCGAGCAGGCTATCCGTCATTGTTGGGATACTACGAAAAGTATCATTGCAGGTAAGGAACCGCCGTATGCGGATTCGCATGTACGGTGGTGTGAGAGGTCGGAAAACGAAAGTAGGAGGAAAACCTACTTTTGTTTTCCTCCTACTCGATTTTTTTTTGATTTAAAGTTACAAACAATCAATAAAATTGATTACATTTGTAAGAAATTTGAATAATTGAATTTAAATAACACAAAATAAATAAGCCCACTTAAGGAATTATTCTTTATGGAACACAAAATTATTGACACACAAGAGGTGGTTATCCGTTTTACAGGTGACTCTGGAGATGGAATGCAATTGACAGGAACATTGTTTGCAGACGCCTCTGCTTTGTATGGAAATGAAATTTCTACTTTCCCGGACTATCCGGCAGAAATTAGGGCTCCTCAAGGAACTGTAGCCGGTGTATCCGGTTTCCAGGTTCATATTGGAGCAACTGAAGTTAAAACCCCTGGTGATTATTGCGATGTTTTAGTTGCAATGAACCCTGCAGCACTTAAGGCAAATGCAAAATGGGCAAAACCTGGAGCAAGCATTATCATTGATACAGATTCATTTGATGAGAAGGGCTTGGAGAAAGCAGGCTTTACTACAAATGATCCTATTGCAGAGATGAAATTGGAGGATTACCACATTGTGGCAGCTCCTATTACCTCTTTAACCAAAGAGAGTTTGAAAGATAGCGGCTTGGATAATAAAGCTATTATCAGGAGCAAGAATATGTTTGTTCTTGGTATGTGTTATTTTATGTTCAATCGTCCTTTGAACTTTACAGAGGAGTATCTCGAGAAGAAATTCGCCAAGAAACCAAATTTGATTGCCCCTAATAAAAAGGTATTGAATGACGGTTACAATTATGCGCATAATATACATGCAATTCCAAATACATACAGAATTGAGCCTGCAAAACAGGAACCTGGCGTTTATAGAAATATAAATGGTAACCAGGCTACTGCATGGGGTTTGTTGGCAGCATCTGAAAAATCGGGAAGACCTCTTTTCTGCGGTTCATACCCTATTACTCCTGCTACTGTAATTCTTGAGGAGCTTGCTATCCATAAATCTTTGGGAGCAAAGACTGTTCAGTGTGAGGATGAGATTTCAGGTATCTGTACAGCAATTGGAGCAGCATACGCAGGTAATATGGCAGTTACTACAACATCAGGCCCTGGCTTGTCTTTGAAATCTGAGGCGTTGGGTCTTGCAACAATTACAGAGCTTCCATTGGTAATTGTAGATGTACAGCGTAGTGGTCCGTCAACAGGTATTCCTACAAAAACAGAGCAGACAGACCTTAACCAGGCACTATATGGCAGAAATGGTGAGTGCCCTATTATGGTAATGGCTGCAAGAACTCCTTCTCACTGTTTCCATTCTGCTTTTTATGCAGCAAAATATGCAATGGAGCATATGATGCCGGTAATTCTATTGACTGAGGGATTCATCGGTAATGGTTCAGAGCCTTGGAAGATTCCTTCAATGAATGATTATCCTGCTATCAATCCGCCAATCATAGACAAATGTGACGGCAAATTCAAACCTTTTGAGCGTGATGCAGAAAAATTTGCAAGAAGTTGGGCTTTGCCTGGTACTCCTGGCCTTGAGCATCGTGTAGGTGGTTTGGAGAAGAATCCTGCAGGTGCGGTATCATCAGATCCGCTTGTTCATGAGCAGATGGTTGCTGCACGTGCCGAGAAGGTTGCACGAGTTGCAAACTATATTCCTGAGTTGGAGGTTATGGGTAACCAGTCAGGTGATGTTCTTTTAGTAGGTTGGGGTGGTACTTACGGTCACTTGTATACAGCAACAAAACAGTTGTTGGCAGAGGGTGCAAATGTGGGCTTCGCTCATTTTGATTACATCAACCCACTTCCTAAGAATACTGCAGAGGTGTTTGCGAAATTTAAGAAGATCATTGTATGCGAGCTTAACAGCGGCCAGTTTGTAGACTACTTGAGAGCCAAACATCCGGAGTTCAAGTTTGCACAATTGAATAAGGTACAGGGACAGCCATTCATTGTACAGGAGATAGTTGAGGCAGTAAAAGCTCTATAATAACAGAAACCCATTTTTAAATTTCTAAAGAACACAATTATGAAATATACACTACAAGATTTTAAAAGCGATCAAGAAGTAAAATGGTGTCCTGGTTGTGGAGACCACGCTGTCTTGGCATCTGTTCTTAGAGCCATGCCTGAGGTTTGTGAGGAGCTTGGCTATAATAAAGAACAATTCGTGTTTGTATCAGGTATCGGATGTTCATCACGATTCCCTTACTATATGAACACATTCGGATTCCACTCAATTCACGGTAGAGCTACTGCAATCTCAACAGGTGTTAAGGTTGCCAATCCTGAGCTCTCTGTATGGCAGGCTACTGGTGATGGTGACTCTTTGGCTATTGGTGGTAATCACTTCATTCATGCGCTACGTAGAAACATTGATATAAATATCATTTTATTCAATAACCGTATTTATGGTTTGACAAAGGGCCAATACTCTCCAACTTCAAAATTGGGTATTGTAACAAAGACATCTCCATACGGTTCAATTGAGCAACCTTTTACACCTGGACAATTGGTATTGGGCGCAAGAGGTACATTCTTTGCCCGCAGTTTGGATTCAGAGCTTAAACTTAATCAGGAGATTATGGTTCAGGCTGCAAAACATAAGGGTACTTCTGTAATGGAAATGCTTGTAAACTGTGTTATCTTCAATGACGGTACTCATATGGAGTTCTCGGAAAGATCTGTTAGAGAAGACCGCACAATTGTATTGAAGCATGGTGAGCCAATGATATTTGGTAAAAACAGAGATAAAGGTCTTGTTCTTGATGGCCATAAACTTAAAGTTGTTACAATAGGTGAGGATGGCATTACAGAGAAAGATATTCTTGTTCATGATGCACATTCAGACAATATAGGAATTCACAGCCTTCTTGTTGATATGAAATATCCTGAGTATCCTGTAGCTTTAGGTATTATCAGAGATGTGGAAGACAAAACATACGATGCCAATGTGCATAATCAGGTGAACGAGGTTAAAGCCAAAGCAAAGATCCAATGTATGGAGGATTTGTTGCATAGTGGTGCAACCTGGACAGTTGAATAATTTTAATAAAAATAATAGTTAACCTTTTTTATAAAACAAAAAACACTAGAATAATTATGAAAGTAGAAGTTGTAATGGCCAACCTAGAGAAAAAATATGGCCATGAGAAAGAGTATTTGCAG
>JAFZFL010000010.1 GCA_017555925.1 Bacteroidales bacterium
CATCTCTATCTCTTTACTCAAAAGTTTTCGGTATCACCTGCAGATTCTGCCCTTTTGACATTTTCATTCCCTGTCGGCCCCGGATTTTACAATGTCTCTATAGAGAGGGAGGATACTGTGATTGTATCTGCTTGTATGGGGTATGAGCCAGAGAAGATAGCAAGTGAAAAGGATCCGGGATTCTCTTTTGAGGATTATTGGGCCGGTATTGTTCAGGAACTGAGGGCTACTCCTGTTGTTGCGGAGCTCTCTAAGATTAAAAAAAACGGTGCAAAGTTGCGTAATATATATAGTGTAAAATTACAATCCATTGGTGGGGGCGTTATTGAGGGTTATTTGGCAGTTCCCAAGAAGAAAGGGACTTATAAAAGTGTGATAACCTGTACCGACAAGAATGAAAAGGCATTCATGCCGGATGGTAACGTGAGAGGAGAAATTATAGACTTTGTTATATCTCCACGTAATGGTTGGTTACAAAAAGAGTATTATTACAGGACGCTTTGTGTGGATGTAATAAGGGCCATTGATTATTTGTACAGGAGGGATGATGTTGATTTGAAGAATATTTTTCTTCAAGGCACAGGGCGAGGCGGTGCATTTGTAGTTGCCGCATGTGCTTTGGATAATAGGATGGCAGGTGCAGCTGTATATGCACCGGGCCTCAGCAATGAGACAGTCCTAAATGAATTGAAACCTTATGATATAAAAAATCTGTCGGGAAGAGTAGAGTGCCCTATTGTTATGGGAGTAGGGTTGGAGGATGTTATCTGTACTCCAAGGCAGAATTTTGAAATTTATAATCCCATACCCGGTGCAAAACAGTATTATATTTTTGTAGAGGGACACAATCCTCCAGCTTTATGGAGGGAGATTGTTGATAATTTCTTTACTAAGTATCAGCGTTAAAGACATATGCAAAGAGGTTACATAAAATATCCGTTAAAATTCAGACCTGTTTTCAAACTTACAATATGGGGAGGAAACAGAATAGCCTCATTCATGGATAGAGAGGAGTGTGCAGAGAGTATGGCACTGTTGCAGGAGGGTAAGATAGGCGAGTGTTGGGGCGTTTCTGCTGTTGAAGGATATGAGTCGGTAGTAATTAATGGAGAACTTAAGGGTATGTCGCTTCCTGAGGTGGCGGAGCTGTATGGAGAAAAATTGTTGGGTACAAAGAATGCGGAGCTTTTCAACAGAAAGTTCCCTTTGCTTGTAAAGTTTATTGATGCGGCCCATGATTTGTCTGTACAGGTTCATCCCAACGATATGATTGCCGCTGAACGTCATGGTGGAATTGGCAAGACGGAAATGTGGTATGTGATTGAATCTGAGAGCAAAGCTTCATTGTTGAGTGGCTTTGCAAAAGATATTTCAAAAGCTGATTTTGCAAAAATGGAGGGGCAACAGGTTTTGGATTCTCTCAAAAGGTTCGATATATCGGAGGGCGATCTCTTCTATTTGCCGGCAGGAACCGTACACAGTATAGGGGCAGGTGCCTTCATAGCTGAAATCCAGCAGAGCTCAGACATCACTTACAGAATATATGATTTTGACAGGGTAGATGACTCAGGAAAAAGAAGGGAACTTCATATAGAGCAGGCCCTTGATGCTATAGATTTTTCTATAAAAGGTGATGTATGTAAAATTTCATATAAAGAGTTAAGTTCAAACTCGGACAATCTTTGGGATTATGCATTCAAGGCTGTTGAATGTAAATATTTCTCTACTTCTGTAGTGAAATTGTCGCGTGCTCAAGCCAGTGAAAAAGAGTATTCTCTCAATTTTGCCCATATTGATTCATTTGTTATAATAACCTGTGTCAAAGGAGCTGCAAAATTGTGTTATGGCAATGGAGAAAAAATGAACGTTGCCAGAGGAGATGTCATACTGCTTCCTGCAGATTTGCAAAGTGTCAATATTTTAGTAGATAGCGAGAATAAGTTCGAATTTCTTGAAACCCACATTTAGCAATGTCACGATTTGGTCTGATAGGAAATCCTATTTCACATTCAAAGAGTCCGGCACTCTTTAAAGCTGGTTATGGGGAGTGTAATCATACCTACTCACTTTTTGAGACTCAAACGGTAGAGGAGGCAATAGAGCTCTTCAAAGGGAGCAATATCAAGGGAGTGAATGTAACTTCACCATTCAAGGATGCTGTTATGGCTTTTGTTGATTTTCCCGACAGAATATCATCCATTTTAGGAAGTGCAAATGTTTTGTTGAAAGGGGATGGTGAAGAGAAACTCTTCTCATACAACACAGATTATTATGGCGTAAAGAATACAATAAATGAGTTTCTGTCGGAGTTAGATTCGGGTGACAAAAAGAGGAGGGTTGCGGTTATTGGTGCAGGAGGAGCGGGTAAGGCGGCAGCATTGGCCATGTGTGATTCGGGTTATGAGGTTACTTTGGTTAACCGTTCGGCCGGCAGAATCAAGGAGTTTGCAGATCTTATAGGGGCTTCATATATGCCATTGGATAGCGTGCTTGAAGTAGTTTCAAATTCAGATATTATAATATACTCATTGGCATTTCCTGTTGCAGGTATCGAGAGCGCAGATTTGAAGGGAAAGATAATATTTGAGGCTAATTATGCTAAACCATCGCTGGCACGTTGCGCCAATCTTGACTCTGTCCATTATATTGACGGCAGGTACTGGTTATATCATCAGGCTATACCGGCTTTTGAACTCTTTACTGGAGAATCTCCAAATATATTGGAAATGAGGAAAGTAATGGGGCTTGAATAAAAAAACAATTTTTTACTTCAAAATATCGTCAGAATATTGTAATTTTGGCCGTTAAAATGTTTTGATATGTCATTCAATAAGGTCTTATTAATAGGAAATGTAGGAAAAGAGCCTGAAGTAAGGCATCTTGAGTCGGGTGTGGCAGTAGCATCATTCACTTTGGCTACAACCGAGAGATTTAAAGATAGAAATGGTGTTATGCAGGATCAGACAGAGTGGCATAACATTGTCTGCTGGAGAAACTTGGCTGAACTCTCTGAGAAGTATATAAATAAAGGAAGCCAAATTTTTGTTGAGGGTAAAATAAGAACCAGAAGCTGGCAGGATCAGACTGGTCAGAAGAGATATACAACAGAGATAGTTGCGGATAATATAAGATTGTTGGGCAGGAGAAGTGATTCGGCACAACCTGGCACATACCAGGAGCAACGTCCGGTATCGCAGCCACAAATTCCTGACTACTCGGCTGATGAGGTTTCAGACGATCTTCCATTCTAATTTTTATCAGAAATAACTTAATAATTCAATATATGAAAGTAGATGTAGTTCTTGGTTTACAATGGGGTGATGAGGGTAAAGGTAAGATAGTAGACGTTCTTGCCAATACATATCCTGTTATTGCCAGATTCCAAGGTGGCCCCAATGCCGGTCACTCCCTCCATTTTGAAGGGAAAAAGTTTGTATTGCACACTGTTCCGTCGGGAGTATTCAGAGATAATGCCATCAATTTTATAGGAAACGGTGTTGTAATAGATCCAATTATTTTTAGAGCAGAATGTGAGGAGATTGAGGCTATGGGAGTTCCTGTAAGGGAGAGAGTTGCAATTGCAAAAAAAGCACATCTTATACTTCCTACACATCGTGTTCTTGATGCAGCTTCAGAGGCTTCGATGGGTGCTGGTAAGATTGGCTCAACACTTAAAGGTATTGGCCCTACATATATGGACAAAACTGGCCGTAAAGGCTTGAGAGTAGGTGATATTCTTACTTCCAACTTTGTAGAGAGGTATGAGGCTCTGAAATTGACACATCAGAAGACTCTTGAGCAATATAAAGGTTTTGAATATGACATTACTGAGCAGGAGAAGGAGTGGATGAGAGCTGTGGAGTATTTGAAGAGCTTCAATATTGTTGACGGCGAGTATGAGATCAATAACTATCTTGCAAATGGCAGGGGCGTTCTTGCTGAAGGTGCCCAAGGCTCTATGCTTGATGTTGATTTTGGTTCATATCCGTTTGTAACTTCATCTTCAACTACTTGTGCAGGTTCTTGCATTGGTTTGGGCGTAGCTCCAAGTAAGATAGGCAAAACCTATGGTATCTTTAAAGCATATTGTACAAGAGTTGGAAGTGGTCCATTCCCTACTGAACTTTTTGATGCAGACGGTGAGGAACTTCGTGCAAGAGGTTTTGAGTTCGGTGCCACTACAGGCCGCCCAAGAAGAACCGGATGGTTGGATCTTCCTGCATTGAAATATACCATTATGTTAAATGGCGTGGATGAGCTTATAATGATGAAAGCAGATGTCCTTGACACATTTGATACAATAAAGATGGCTGTCGGATACAAGGTAGACGGTGTTGAGACTGACAGAGTTCCATACGACACCTATGCTAATATTGAGCCTATATACAAAGAGTTCAAAGGTTGGAAAAAAGACCTTACTGCTATAAAGGATGAAAAGGAACTTCCTGTTGAGTTTATGGAGTACATAAAATTTATTGAAGCAGAATTGAATGTTCCTATCAAGATTATCTCTTTGGGTCCCGACAGAGAACAGACAATTATCAGATAACAGTTTTTGTTTACTTGCAAATATCAGGGTTGGCCATCGGGCCAGCCCTTTTTTGTCAAAAAAAAGAAGCGGCCCATTTTTTTATGAGCCGCCCTTGAAAATTATTGGGTAACAATTACCCTATTTTTGTCTGTTAGGAACATCAAGGTTCAATTGAGGATTCTTCTTTGATGAGAAGTATAGCAATAATGAAACCGAGATGGCAACAATGCCCAAGCCGATGAAAATGTACTCAGCGTTGATGGCTGCATTTTCAAGAAGTTTGATGTCTGTTACACCATCAACTTTTGCAAGGATTTTTCCTACAAAGATAGGAACTGTCATCATACCCATATTCTGAATCCAATAGATTAGCGAGTATGCTGTACCAAGATTCTTCTCAGGAACAATCTTTGGAACTGATGGCCACATTGCAGCAGGAACAAGAGAGTAGCCCACACCAAGGATGGCAATACCAATGTAACCCCAAATAGGAGCACCTGGCGCAAATGCAATTATAAGGTGAGCAACAAATACCATTACAGAACCTGTAATCATCCATGTTGTAGCTTTACCAATCTTATCTACCAATGTACCGAACAATGGTGTGAAAACTACTGTAAAGAAAGGAATCATTGATACCATAAGAGATGCTGTCTGTGCAAAATTTGCAGCATTCTCTGCACCAAATCTTGGGATAAGGATAGCAGTAGCAAATTTCTTGAATGAGATGATGCAGCAATAGAAGAATACACAAAGAAGAGAGATCAACAAATAGTGCTTGTTGCCAAGAATTTTGAAGATGTCTGAGAATTTGAATTTATCCTCTTCTGCAGTCTGAACTTTATCTGTAGTACCGGCCTGTTTGTCGAATTTGGCATCCATTGCAACAAAGATACCCCAAACAACTGCACCTATCATCAAAAGGCATAGACCAAAGAATGCAGGTCTGTTGGTTACATCAAGAGGATAACCTGCCTCTGACTCTTTAACCAATACAGGAGAAAGAAGAAGGGCTGCAGCTGTACCCAAGCGTGCGATTGCCAATTGAAGACCCATAGCCAATGCCATAGATTTGCCTTTGAACCATTTGGCAATAGAACGTGTTACAGCAACACCGGCAATCTCACTACCCAAACCGAACAACATGCATCCAACGTACGCGATTGTCAAAGAGTGACCCGACTCAACAATAGATTGTGAAGAGATGGTTACATAAACCAAAGCTGCTCCGGCAGCCATAAGGCCTACGAAGATAGAACCTGTAACGCGTACACCCCATTTGTCAAGAAGCATACCGCATACAATCAGACCTCCCCATACGCAAAGGAATGAGTATCCGCCTGCATAAAAACCATAATCTTGTGAGTTCCAACCCAACTGCAGAATGTCAGGATTCTGGAAAATGTGTGAAATTGTAGAGAACATGTCGTCAAAGAAGTACGACGCAAACATTGGTACAACCAGGCAAGCCCAGGCAATCCAACAGGCACTTTTGCTCTCTTTTAAGGATTTTACTGCGTTTGTCATAAATTATAAGTGTTTTATTTATTAATAATAATTAGTTATCTATTTGATATTAGGCAACTCAAGACCATAGCCCTTCTTCTTGTCCTCAACTTTGAGCCATAGACCAAGCAGTAGAGCTGCAACACCAAGAGATGAGAAGATAAGCATAGGAACTGTATATCCGCCTGTTTTGTCAAGACTCCATCCAATGATGATAGGGAATGCCATAAGTCCAATGTTCTGAATCCAGAAGATTACAGAGTAAGCAGAACCAAGGTATCTCTCCTCCACAAGTTTAGGAACAGATGGCCAAAGAGCTGCAGGAACCAATGAGAATGAAATGCCCAATAGAATGATTGCCGCGTATGCAATAGGTTTTGTAAGAGGAACAAGTGCAAATACAAGGTGGCATGTACTCATAAGGATTGCACCCAAGATAAGCATTGAAGCTCCCTTACCTTTGTTGTCAAGGAATGCACCCAAGAATGGAGTAAGAAGCATTGCTCCGACAGGGAACAAAGAGAATAGTCCTGATGCCTGGGATGTTGTCATATTAAGATTTGTCTCCAACATTCCTGTAGCAAATTTCTGGAATGGGAATATTGCTGAGTAGTAAAGTACGCACAAGCCTGCAACTATTAGGAATGTCTTGCTTGAGAACAATTTGCCAATATCACTGATTTTGAATTGTTCCTCAGCCTCTTCTGCTGCAACCTCACCCATCTGTTTATCCAGTTTTTTATCCATAAATGTAAAGATGGTATAGGTTAGAAGACCAATGATAAGAAGGATTGTGCAGAAAAGAACAGGTGTTACTACAGTTGGCATAGCCTCATTTGCCCATGTAGATAGTGCAGGGGAGAGTTGGAATACAGCAAATACGCCCAAACGTGCAATTGCCATCTCAAGGCCCATTGCCAAAGCCATCTCTTTGCCTTTAAACCATTTTGCAATGGCTTTAGATACTGTTACGCCTGCCATTTCAACACCGCAACCAAAAATCATAAAGCCAAGTGAGGCCAATTTGGCTGTTGCTGGGAAACTTGTCCAGAATGAGTTAAGGAACTGATATAGTCCTGATTCTGGTGTGAACATGTCGCTGATAGCATACAATTTAACAGAGGCTCCAATTACCATTACTATTCCCGACAGCACTCCTGTGAAGCGGATACCCATTTTATCAAGAATGATTCCGGCAAAAATCAGGAAAAATACAAAAACGTTAAGGAAGTACTCGGAACTGCAGAAAGTACCGTAGGTCTCTGCAGACCAGCCTTTAGATGTTTCCAATAGCGTTGAAAGAGGAGAAAGCACGTCTACGAACATATATGCAAAGAACATCATCAGTGCAATGAGAAACAATGCTGTCCAGCGTGCAACAAAATTGTCATTAATTAGTTTTTTAACTTGATTCATTATTATTGTTTTTTATTAGTTTTCCTTTTTTGGTCAGATAATTGAGCAAGATACGAAATTTAAGTAAAACCCCAAAAAATAATTAAATTTTTCTAAGTTGTAAATAAGTTGTAAATTGCGGAGATTTTGATGGATATGGATAGAATATTGGATAACATAAATCAGTCTGCAGACCTCAAGAATTTAAGTATTAAAGAATTGAAGGAACTATGCTCCCAGATAAGGGAGTATATGATAGAGTGTTGTTCAAAAAACCCTGGTCACCTTGGAGCGAGTCTTGGCGCAGTGGAACTGGCTGTTGCAATCCATTATGTATTTGATACACCAAATGATAAGTTAGTTTGGGATGTGGGTCATCAGGCCTATGCCCACAAAATAATCACAGGCAGGAGAGAGGCGTTTCTCAATAACAGGAAATATAATGGTATAAGCGGTTTCCCAAAGATGAGTGAGAGTGAGTATGACGCTTTTGGTGCAGGTCACACTTCAACATCAATATCGGCTGCACTCGGTTTGGCCGAAGCTGCAAGGATGAGTGGGCAGAAGAGAAAGTGTATAGCAGTTATTGGTGATGGCGCACTTACTGGTGGAATGGCGTTTGAGGCGTTGAACAATGCCGGAGCAATGAAGTCGGATATTCTGGTTATTCTCAATGACAATCAGATCTCCATCGATAAGAATGTGGGGGCGCTCCATAATTATCTTGTCAAAATATCAACATCTCCAACATACAACAGGCTCAAGAACGGGATATGGAACTTTATTGGAAGCAATAAATTGAGAAGACTGCTCCAGAAGATAACATTGAGTGCAAAACTTGCCATAGTAAAGAGCGGTTCTGTCTTTGAAGGGTTGGGTTTCCGCTATTTTGGAATGATTGATGGTAATGATATAGGTGAACTTGTTACCACCCTTCAGAATATGAAAGGGATCAGGGGACCTAAACTGTTGCATGTCCGTACGGTTAAAGGAAAAGGATACAAGCCGGCAGAAAAGCAGCAGAGTGTATGGCATGCGCCAGGAAAGTTTGACATTGAGACAGGAGAGAGAGTAAAACCGTCGGTGAAGAGATATAAGTATCAGGAGATTTTTGGTGAGACAATTACAGAATTGGCGCGGACCAATCCTAAAATTGTAGGTATCACTCCGGCAATGGCATCGGGATGCTCCCTTAATATAATGATGAAGGAGTTTCCTGATCGTACTTATGATGTGGGAATAGCGGAGCAGCATGCTGTTACATTTTCGGCCGGATTGGCTGCCGGCGGAATGCTTCCGTTCTGTAATGTATATTCAACATTCATGCAGCGTGCATACGATAGTATTATCCATGATGTGGCGCTGCAGAATCTGAAAGTTGTATTTTGCATAGATAGAGGAGGTCTGGTGGGAGAGGATGGTGCAACGCATCATGGGGCATTTGATTTGGCATACTTCAGGCTTGTACCCAATATGATTATTGCAGCGCCTATGGATGAGGTTGAGATGAGGAATATGCTCTATTCTGCAACACAGCCGCAATATGGTCCTGTAGTTATAAGGTATCCGAGGGGTGAGTGCGAAGGCTTGGACTGGAAAAAAGAGTTTTCATATATAGAGGTTGGCAAGGCAAGGCTTTTGGCTGATGGAGCAAAAGTGGCGCTCCTCTCCTTGGGAACAATTGGAAATCGTGCAGCCGGAGCTGCGGTGCGTGTGGCTGAGCAGAGTGGCAATAGGGTGCTTCATTATGATATGCGTTTCTTGAAGCCAATTGATACCGGGGCCATTGACAGGGCTGCTCAAACGTGTGATATAATCATTACTGTTGAAGATGGAACTGTTGTAGGAGGCCTGCATGGTGCCGTGTCGGAATACCTGTCGGAGAAGGGGTATAAAGGAAAAGTTTTAAAATGTGGTATTCCCGACAGATTTGTTGAGCAGGGTACTATAGATGAGTTAATGTCAGAGTGTCAGTATAATACAGATGATTTGCAAAAAATAATTGAAAAAAGTTTTAATTTTTTTTGAAAAATATTTGGTAGATAAAAACAAAGTGCATATCTTTGCAATCCCAAACGAAAAGAAACCTTCTTCTCCACGGGACTTTGAAATACTGCCGATGTAGCTCAGTTGGCCAGAGCAGCTGATTTGTAATCAGCTGGTCGGGGGTTCGAATCCCTCCATCGGCTCTATTTTTTAACACAAGTTTTTTGAATTTTTAAAGAAAATGGGGAGATACCAAAGTGGCCAACTGGGGCAGACTGTAAATCTGCTGGCGCACGCCTTCGTAGGTTCGAATCCTGCTCTCCCCACTTTTTTTGTATATAGTAAACTAATTGCGGAAGTAGCTCAGTTGGTAGAGCATCAGCCTTCCAAGCTGAGGGTCGCGGGTTCGAACCTCGTCTTCCGCTC
>JAFZFL010000109.1 GCA_017555925.1 Bacteroidales bacterium
TAAATGCACCGTTCTCTTCTCTATATTTTACGATATTTTTAGCACTTGTGGAGTTAATGCCTGCGATATAGGAAAGAAGTGAGTGTGATGCTGTGTTAACGTCAACGCCAACACTATTTACACAGCTTATCACAACATCATCCAGCTTCTCTTTGAGAAGCATTTGATCCACATCGTGCTGATATTGACCTATACCCAAAGATTTTGGATCGATCTTTACAAGTTCTGCCAACGGATCCATCAACCTGCGTCCAATTGAGACTGCTCCCCTGACAGTAACATCATATTGCGGGAACTCCTCCCTTGCCACAGATGATGCTGAATAGACAGATGCACCATCTTCACTTACTGAATATACTCTGACAGAATGGGGAAACGACAATCTCTTGACAAAAGCCTCTGTCTCTCTACTTGCGGTACCGTTGCCTATTGCAATCACCTCTATCTTATATGACTCTACCATATTTGACAACTTTTTCATTGCCATTATTTTCTCACTCACAGGAGGATGAGGATATATGGTATCGTTATGCAGCAAAACTCCCTGTTCATCGAGACAAACTACCTTACATCCCGTTCTAAAACCAGGGTCAATGGCCAAAGTTCTCTTCTGGCCTACCGGTGGCGCAAGAAGAAGTTGTCTCAAATTCTCACCAAAGACTCTTATTGAATCGAGATCTGCCCTATCTTTTGCCATTTTAATTGCTTCATTCTCAATTGAAGGATGAAGTAATCTTTTATAAGAATCGGCAACAGCCTCCTGAAGCTGTTCATATAACTGGAACGAACTGCATCTGTTGCCATTGTAGAAAATTCGCGAAATTATCTTTATCGGGATCTCATCATCCACATTAAGTTTCACACTTAACATTCCCTCCTCTGCACCCCTGAGCACGGCCAATACCCTGTGGGCAGGCATTCTTGAAATATCTTCAGTATGATTGAAGTAGTTACTGAACTTTTCAGCCTCATCTTCACTCTTACCCTTGGCAAGTTTGGTCTGCACCTTGCCACTCCTAACATAATATGATCTGAGTTCTTGCCTAATCTCCTGTCTCTCAGCTATACTCTCTGCAATTATATCTCTCGCACCCTGCAAAGCCTCATCTGCATCCTTTACATCGCCTTTGACAAAGCTTCCTACAAAATCCGCAAAATGGTCAATTTTAAAACTCATCATTTTTTGCGCAAGAGGCTCCAGACCCTTCTCTTTTGCAATTGCAGCCCTGGTCCTACGTTTTGGTCTGTACGGCAAATATATATCTTCAAGAGTTTGCAGATCTTTGCACTCCTCAATCTGCTTCTGGAGTACAGGTGTAAGTTTTTCCTGCTCCGCAATGCTCTTTATAATTGCTTGCTTTCTCTTGTCAAGCTCCTGAAATTTCTGGTAATGAAATTTTATCTCAGCTACCTGCACCTCATCCAACGCACCTGTACGCTCTTTTCTGTACCTGCTTATGAAAGGGACTGTTGCCCCATCATCAAAAAGCTCAATACAGTGTTCAACCTGCCACTCTTTTACACCTAAAGTTGTGGCTATAAAATTTATATATATGGTATTAATCATAACTGTCGGGAATAGAATATGGGACATTCATGTGGCTAATCATGAGAAACCTGTTGCAACTGCTCCCTATAAGCCGAGAATATCTTTGATTTTGAGACAAATCCGAGGTACCTCCTCTCTTCTGATATTACAGGCAGATTCCACGCTCCTGTATACTCAAATTTCTGCATAACGCTCTCCATGCTCTCATTATTGTAAACATATTCGGGAACTTCATGCATATAGGTATACACAAATGTCGTATCATATTTTGAGACATCAAACATTACCTCCCTAATATCATCGAGATACAAAATTCCTTGAAGAATCATTTCTTTGTCAACAACCGGGAAAATATTTCTATGTGTATGTGCAACAACTTTTGTAACCGCCCTTAAAGAGTCCTCCACTCCTACAGTGTCAAAATCCTCCTCCACCAGATCGTTGGTCTTTAACAAAGTAAGTACTGCCTGGTCTGAATCGTGAGTAAGAAGGGCTCCCTGCTTTGCTATACGTTTTGTATATATTGAGTAAGGTTCAAATATTCTTATTGTTGCGAATGAGATGGCCGATGTTATAATCAGTGGCATCAGAAGTGAGTATCCTCCGGTAATCTCTGCTATAAGAAAGATTGCTGTTAGCGGTGCCTGCATTACACCTGCCATAAGTCCGGCCATACCAACCAATACAAAGTTGGTTTCGGGTAATATTATACCGCCAAACTGATTGACACTCCTGGCTACAACAAAACCGAGTATACCTCCCATAAAGAGTGTAGGACCAAATGTTCCTCCAACTCCTCCACCGGCATTTGTAAATGACATAGAGAAGACCTTTAACAGAAATACCATCAAATAGAAGAGTGGCATTATCCACGGCCGTACAAGAAATTTTGTAAAGAATGATGTTCCAATAGCATCAACTGCATGGTGATTGAGCAGTGATGTCAAAACATCATAACCCTCGCCATATAGTGGGGGAAATATAAAAATGAGCATGCCGAGTGAGGCAGCTGAAATAAACCAACGTTTGTAAGGGCTTATAATTGATTTGATTTTATCCTCAAGAAAGAGTGTTGTTCTGGTAAAGTATAGTGAGCCCAAACCGCAGATAATGCCAAATACAACATAGAATGGCAAATTGCCAATAACAAACGGAGATATTGTATTTGGGAATGCGACAGTATCTCCCAGAAAGAGATACGAGACTGTAGTTGCTGTGATTGATGATATTACAAATGGCAATAGAGAGGTCATGGACATATTGAAGAGCAGAATCTCCAAAGTGAAGAGGACACCAGCCATTGGGGCTTTGAAGATACCGGCCACAGCCCCGGCAGCACCACAACCAAGAAGAATTGTCATGTTTTTATAGGACAATCCCATAAATCTGGCAACATTTGATCCTATTGCAGCTCCTGTATATACAATTGGGGCCTCAGCTCCTACCGAGCCTCCAAAGCCTATTGTTGCAGAACTGGCCACAAGAGAGGACCACATATTATGACCCTTGATTTTAGACTCATTCTTTGATACAGCCAACAGCACCTTTGTCACTCCATGACCAATATTATCCTTAATTATAAAACGGACAAAGAGCATGGCCATAAGCATACCCAGGCCCGGGTATAAAATATATAAGATGCTGTCAACAGGCGTATTGAACCAGCCAGTAAGTATCCATTGGAAAAAGTGGATAAGATTTTTAAGGAAGACTGCAGCAAAGCCGCTGCCCAAACCAACTACCAGTGCCAATATAAGAAGAAGCCTATCCTCCTTAACACCTGAGGCATATCTTTTAAGGGCACCTATATATTTTTGGAAAATCCCAATAAGAGCAGACACAAACATACCATTAATGTTAAAACTATCGCGAATATAATAAAAAAAGAGAGGGCAGCCAATCTGTCTCAAGACTTTTTTAGCTACCCTCATCAATCTCTATTGCTATCTATTCTTCATTGTCATCATCTCCCGCAAACGAGCCACCATCATTATCTGGGAATGTCTCACCATCTGTTGCACCATCAGAATCTGCTTCTCCATCACCAAAGATATCGTTCTCAACATCATCATAATCATCAATCTTAACATCTATCTTTATGAGATAGATAGCCTCTGGAATCTCCAACGAAATTGCATAGAAGAATGAGCCGTCGGGTTTGTCTACCTTAAAGATATCTCCCATATAATCTGCATAACCTCTGGGATATTTTTCCTTAAATGCTGCAGCCAGTTCAGGTGACATGTTAGCATAACTCACCACTGCTCTTTTCTTTTGTTGTCTTGCTGCTATTCTACTTATTCTTGCGGATTCCTGTGTATTATTTTTATTCTCCATAAGTGATTATGTACAATTATTTCGAGTGCAATTATAATACAATTTTTTCAAATACAACCTATTTTTTTTACTTCTTGAAAAAATATGATTTCTGACGCTTTTTAGCTACTAAATCGCGCTCTACGAATATTTGCTGCATTGTTTTTGGATCCAAACCCGAATAATATGATACAGAGGATTTTGTCATTGGCGTAGGAGTAAAATCCTGAACCTGGTCCATGTATACACCTTTTAAAACGGCTTTTTGGCTGAGGAGTTCCATTTCTTTAATTGAACAGCCCGGATGTGAAGAAATGAAATATGGTACCAATGAACAATTTATTCTGTTTCTCTTTACTATCTTGTCAAATTCCCTTTTAAGAGTCTCAAAGAGTTTGAATGAAGGTTTGTTCATCTGCTTGAGAACGCTATCCTGCGTATGTTCAGGTGCAACTTTCAATCGTCCGCTTGTATGTTTGATTATAAGCTCTGTAAGGTACTTTTCAGAAGAGTTGTCAATAAATCCCTTTTCATCAAGGAAAAGGTCATATCTGATTCCACTTCCAATATATGCATGCTTTATTCCAGGAACTTTAAGTATTCTTTCATAAAGTTTAAGCAAACGCCAGTGACTATGCCTCAAATTAGGACACATTTTAGGATAGAGGCATGATTTCCTGAAACATTTTCCGCATACTGTTTCATCCATTCCACCCATTCCATACATATTTGCTGTAGGAGCTCCCACATCAGAAAGGTTCCCTGCAAAACCTGGCATTTGGGCGAGTTTTTCAATCTCCTGCAAAATGGACTCCTCGCTTCTGCTCTGAATATGCTTGCCCTGATGTGCGGCGATGGTACAGAAACTGCATCCTCCAAAACAGCCTCTATGAGTTGTAATGGAGTTCTTTATCATCTCATATGCAGGAATATGCTTTCCCTTATATCTTGGATGGGGCAGTTTGGTATATGGCAGTGCATAATATGCATCCAATTCATCAGATGTAAGAAGAGGATGAGGCGGATTCACATATACATACTTACCATTCTCAATTGGTTCAACTATCTGTGATGCGACAACTTTGTTAGCTTCGGTCTCAATAATGTTAAAGTTCTCTACAAAAGCCCTCTTATCCTTGAGCACCTCCTTGAAGGATTTGAGTATAATTCTTCCACTCTTCTGCTCTGGTTTTCTTGAGCTCAACCATGCCACTTGCCTCAAACTCTGCAACTGCTCCTCTGCCTCCCTTTTCAGAGAAGGATCATCACCATTCAGGTTATTATGATACTTCCGTATATATGACGCTACCTCAACAATACTCTTTTCCCCCATTCCGTAGATGAGATAGTCAGCCTTGCTCTCAACCAGAATGGAAGGTAGCAATTTATCCTGCCAATAATCATAGTGGGCAAAGCGTCTGAGAGATGCCTCAATTCCTCCAATCACAACAGGAACATCTGGATAGAGTTCCTTAAGAATATTGGAATATACCTTAACGGCATAATCTGGTCTCTGCGAGGCAGCACCATTGGGAGTGTAGGCATCATTACTTCGCAACCTTTTGGCCGCTGTATAATGATTTACCATAGAGTCCATTGCGCCAGAGTTTACCCCAAAGAAGAGACGGGGCCTGCCCATCTTCTTGAAGTCGCGCAAATCATCCCTCCAGTTCGGCTGTGGCACAACAGCCACTCTATACCCTTCACTCTCAAGGACTCTTGCTATTACAGCCGTTCCAAATGCGGGATGGTCAATATAGGC
The DNA here is from genome assembly GCA_017555925.1 of Bacteroidales bacterium. Next base: position 5,628 of record JAFZFL010000109.1, read on the forward strand.
ATCACCCGTAAAGAGGACAATATCCACATTCTGCCATCCCAATGCTGCCATCTCCTTTTGGGAGGTTGGCAAAAACCTGCTCTGCTCCCTGGCCATAGACTACATTCTTTCAGGCAAAGTAATACCCAGGATTCCCATAGCTTTAACCAGCACTCTCGAAATAAGATCAATCAAAGCAAGTCTCTGGTTACGCAACAATGCATTCTCTTCCTTAAGAATAGTTACATCATGGTAATACTGGTTGAACTCTTTAGCCAATTCGTATGCATAGTTGGCCACTACAGCTGGAGAGTGAGCTTCTCCTGCCTCTTTTATAACTGTCGGGAAGGTATTGAGCAATTTTATAATCTCTATCTCCTTTGGCAATATGATCTGCTCCAAAGACTCTTTTACCTCATTTTCAGACAGAACAGCCTTCTCATAACCCTCTGCGACAGCTCGTCTCAAAATAGACTTGATACGTGCGTGAGTATATTGGATAAACGGACCGGTGTTGCCATTGAAGTCAATTGACTCTTTAGGGTCAAACAACATTGTTTTTTTAGGGTCTACTTTAATTATAAAGTATTTCAATGCGCCCAAGCCCAACATCTCAAACAAAGCCTCCTGCTCCTCACTGCTCATATCACCAAGTTTGCCAAGTTCCAATGATGTCTCTTTTGCAGTCTGGTACATCTTCTCAACCAAATCATCTGCATCAACAACTGTTCCCTCACGCGATTTCATCTTGCCCTCAGGCAACTCAACCATACCGTAAGAAAGATGATATATAGAATCTGACCAGTCAAATCCAAGTTTCTTAAGAATGAGCTTAAGCACTTGGAAGTGATAATTCTGCTCATTTCCAACCACATAAATATGCTCATCAAGTTTAAACTCAGAGAATCTCTGATGCGCTGTTCCCAAATCCTGAGTCATATAGACAGATGTTCCGTCGCCTCTCAAAAGGAGTTTTTTATCAAGGCCGTCGCTCTCAAGATTACACCATACAGAATTATCTTCGTGAGTCTCAAAAATATCCCTCTTCAAACCATCCTGAACAAGGGCTTTACCCAAAAGGTATGTTTGCGACTCATAATAAGTTTTGTCAAACTCAATACCCAATCTCTTGTAAGTCTGGGCAAATCCGTCATACACCCAACCATTCATCTTCTTCCACAACTCAACAACATCCTCTACACCATGCTCCCATTTTAACAGCATAGCCTGAGCCTGTCTCAAAATTGGAGCCTTCTTTTCTGCCTCATCCTCAGAGATTCCCTCCGCAGCTGCAATCTCTTTTGTCTGACGCTTCAACTCATTGCTGAATGCAACATAATATTTACCTACAAGATGGTCGCCTTTTAGTCCGGAACTCTCAGGTGTCTCTCCATTACCCATAAGCAACCATGCAAGCATAGATTTGCAAATATGGATACCTCTGTCATTCACAAGATTAACCTTAAGCACCTTATGGCCATTTGCCTCAAGAAGTTTTGATACAGACCATCCCAAAAGGTTGTTTCTTATGTGTCCAAGGTGAAGAGGTTTGTTTGTATTTGGCGAAGAGTACTCAACCATTATTGTTTTTCCCGACGGTGGCAATTGTCCAAAATCAGGCGTAGATGACATTTCATTGAAAATACCCTGCCAGAACCATTGTGAGAATTTTATATTGAGAAAACCCTTTATAACATTGAATGACTCAATTTCAGGAGAGTTTTCCTGCAACCATGCTCCAATCTCCTGTGCAGTAATCTCAGGAGACTTCCTGCTTGTTTTAAGCAATGGAAATGTGACCAATGTAATATCGCCTTCAAACTCTTTTCTGGTAGCTTGAGTCTGAATCATCTTCTCATTTACCTCGGCTCCATAAAGCTCCTTAATGGCAGCCTGAGCCTTTTCATATATAAAAATTTCAGGATTCATCTGATCAATAAGTTTCTATATCTTTATTACTATTTTTCTTTGGCAAAATACTCCTTCATAGCAGCCTTTACCTTTGGAGCAAGAATGAATAGCGTAATCATTGTAGGGAAAGCCATCAATGCATAAGCAAGATCGATAAGGCCGACTGCAGCCTTAAGCGGAATCATTGCTGCTACAACAAGCATAAGCAAGAAGAAGATATTATAATATTTTGAGTATTTGGCTCCAAAAAGGAAACCTGTACACTTTTGTCCGTAGTATGAGTAAGAGAACATTGTTGAGAATGCAAAGAAGAAGAGCATAAGCAACAAGAAGTATTTGCCCAATCCGGGGATAGATGCATCAAAAGCCTGCAATGCAATGCTCAATCCTGCCATTGAACCGCTTACACCATCTCCCAAAGGAAGCACATCTCTCTGAATAAGAATTGCAAGAGCAGTAAGTGTACAAACAAGGCCTGAATCAATTGAAGGACCAATCATTGCCACAAGACCCTCTTTAACCGGCTGGTTGTTCTTTGATGCGCCGTGCATCATAGATGCTGTACCAACACCTGCCTCATTTACAAGAGCAGCACGTCTTATACCAATAAGAGCTATTGAGACCAATGCACCTATTCCTCCACCTACACCAGCCTTAACAGTGAATGCATCTCTGAAAATTGCTGCAAAGACTCCAGGCACTTCAGGAAGGTTGGCAAGAATAATATACATCACCAATAAAAAGTACAATGCAACCATTGTAGGAACAACTTTGGTTGCTACTTTTGATATTCTCTTGATACCTCCCAAAATCACACAAGCAACAATGACACAAATAATAACTCCAATGATAAATCTTAAAGTAAGTGTATTCTGTTCAGGTGTAAAGAATACTGTGGTAATAGCCTCAGTAAACTGATTTGACTGCATAATACACAATGTACCTATAAGACCAAATATTGAGAAGAATACTGCCATAGGTCTCCATTTAGGACCTAAACCGCTTAAAATCATATACATTGGTCCGCCTTGCACCTCACCTGTATCATCCTTGCCTTTATACATTACAGAGAGTGTTCCCTCAAAGAACTTGGTAGCCATACCAAGAATTGAACTAACCCACATCCAGAAAATGGCACCGGGACCACCAATTGAAAGCGCAATTGCAACACCTGCAATATTACCCATCCCGACAGTAGCGGCAATAGCGCTTGCCAACGCCTCAAAAGAGCTTATCTGTCCCTCTGCTTTAGTATCATCAGATTTCAAAGATCTCAAAGCCCTTCCATAATATCTCAATGGAACAAATCCCGAGTAAAGCAAGAAAAACAAGCCTCCTCCTACAAGAAGAATGAAAAGCGGGTAACCGCAAACAAAATCACTGACAAGAGTTATACCCTGCGATATGGAGTCTAATATATTCATAAGTATCCGTATTTATATCTTACTATTTCAAACCTCTGTTTGCAAGAAGTGGATCAATAGAAGGCTCCTTACCTCTAAAATTCATATAAAGAACCATAGCATCATCTTCACCTGCACGTTTCAACAACTCATTGCTATATCTTGCAGCAACCTCCTGATTGAAAATGTCACCTGTCTCTTTAAACGCCTCAAATGCGTCAGCATCAAGAACTTCTGCCCAAATATAGCTGTAATATCCTGCAGTATATCCGCCACCAAATGTGTGGTTAAAATATTGGCTCTTGTATCTTGACGGTATCTGCTCCAACAAACCCCTGTCGCCCAATACTTTTGCTTCAAATTTACAAATATCCAAATCCTCAGGAATTGATTTGAGCACATGGAAATCCATATCAAGGTATGAAGCGGCAAGATACTCTGTAGTTGCAAAGCCCTGACCATATTTTCCGGCTCTGTTCATCTTCTCAACCAACTCAACAGGAATTACTTCACCTGTCTTGTAATGTTTGGCATATACGGCAAGCACCTCCGGCTCAAAAGCCCAATGCTCATTCAATTGTGAATGGATCTCTACAAAATCACGAGGATACCCTCTCAAACCGCTATATTGTACATCTTTGGACAAATTGTCAATACCATGACCGAACTCATGGAACAGAGTCTCAATCTCATCTGTAGTCAACAATGCAGGCTCATCACCTACCGGACGGCTGAAATTTCCAACTATAGTAACAATTGGAGCCACTCTCTTGCCATCCTCATAGCTTTGTCCACGGAATGTGCTGCACCACGCTCCGCCGCGTTTTGCACCAGGACGGGCAAACATATCAAAGAAAATTACACCCTGATGACCACCCTCTTTATTAAGCACCTCATAAGCAACAGCCTCTGTACTTGGCACTGGGACATTCTCCAATTTATTGAAAGTGAAACCGTAAAGTTTGTTTGCCACATGGAAAATACCCTGCATTGCATTCTCAAGCTGGAAATATGGCTGCAATTCAGACTCATTCAAATTATATTTCTCTGCCTTAACCTTCTCTGCATAATATCTCCAGTCCCAAGCCTCAAATTTATCATTCACACCCTCACGCTTCATAATCTCCACCATCTCGGAAGCCTCCTGCTTTGCAACTTTTAATGCCGGAGCCCAAATCTGATCGAGAAGATTATAGACAGCCTCCTCTGTTTTTGCCATTCTGTTGTCAAGAGCCAATTGTGCGTAATTTTCGTAACCCATAATTTGAGCCTTCTTCAATCTCAACTCTACAAGTTTCTTGATTACCTCATTATTATCCTGCCCATTTCCATTATTACCTCTGTTCAAATAGGCAGTAAGGATCTCCTTACGCAACTCTCTGTTCTGAGCATTTGCCAAAAACGGCATAACGCTTGGATTATCAAGACCAAAAATCCATTTTCCAGCCTTGCCTGCCTTCTCTGCACGGGCAGCAGCCTCAGCTATCTGGTTAGGAGTAAGACCTGCAAGATCCTCCTCTTTCTCAACTACAAGCTGATAAGCGGCAGTCTCCTGCAAAAGATTTTGTCCAAATGCCAATTGCAAAGCTGCAAGCTCTGCATTTACCTTTTTTAGTTCCTCTTTTTTGTCAGCCGGAAGATTTGCTCCATTTCGCTCAAAGCCTTTATATGTCTCTGTAAGCAGACGCATCTGGTCTGGTCTCAATCCAAGAGAATCCTTTTTCTCATAAACAGCCTTGATACGTTGGAAAAGAGCATCATTCAAACTGATTTCACTGCTGTGTGCGCTTGTAAGTGGAGAAAGCTCCTTTGCAATGGCACGCAACTCATCATTTGAATTTACGCCATTATCACTGCTGAATACAGTAGAAATGCTGTTCAAAAGTTTGCCTGTATTGTCAAATGCCAAAATGGTATTTTCAAAATCAGGCTCTTCTGTGTTATTTACAATTGCGTCAATTTCTGCTTTTTCCTGCGCCATAGCCTCAAGGAATGCAGGCATATAATGCTCAGGTTTTACCTGTTCGAATGGTGGTATTCCAAAAGGAGTATTCCACTCTTTCAAAAGCGGATTATCTGTGCCCGCATTATTACACGACACAGCACATACCCCTGCTAAAAGTAGAGATAATAGTTCTTTTTTCATATTGTCATTTTTTAAGTTATTCAGTGGAAATGGCCTATCCCAAATAGCTCTTGAGCAATTTGCTTCTGGCGCTGTGACGCAAACGTCTTATGGCTTTCTCTTTAATCTGTCTTACCCTCTCTCTTGTAAGACCAAAATACTCACCAATCTCCTCAAGTGTCATCTCTTGAGTACCAATGCCAAAGAAATATTTTACAATATCCCTCTCCCTCTCTGTAAGAGTAGACAATGCACGCTCAATCTCTTTGTTTAAAGACTCATTTACAAGACCTCTGTCTGCATTTGGAGAATCTGAGTTCACCAACACATCAAGCAAACTGTTATCCTCTCCATCCACAAACGGAGCATCAACAGAAACGTGTCTTCCAGAAACTCTCAATGTATCTGCAATCTTCTCCCGTGGAATATCAAGAAGTTCTGCCAATTCATCCGGAGAAGGCATTCTCTCATTCTCCTGCTCGAATTTGCTCAAAGCCTTGTTGATCTTGTTCAATGAGCCAACCTGATTAAGAGGCAATCTTACAATACGTGACTGCTCCGCCAAAGCCTGAAGAATAGATTGTCTGATCCACCAAACTGCAGAGGAGATGAATTTGAAACCTCTTGTCTCATCAAATTTCTCAGCAGCTTTGATAAGTCCAAGATTACCTTCGTTAATAAGATCGGGAAGGCTCAAGCCCTGATTTTGATACTGTTTGGCAACAGAAACTACAAAACGAAGATTTGCTCTGGTTAGTTTTTCCAACGCCTCCTGATCTCCTTTGCGGATACGCTGCGCCAACTCAACCTCATCTTCTACTGTTATAAGTTCCTCTCTACAAATCTCTTGGAGATATTTATCCAGAGATGCACTCTCTCTGTTTGTAATTGATTTTGTTATTTTTAACTGTCTCATACGGCCGATTTATCGCGCAAAAATACACTTTTTTTTATATTCCTCCAACATAATGAGAGCATTTAAACTCCCATTCCATAATAACACACAGAACCATTAGGATAAACACCCTCAACAAGAACAGAACGCCTTGCTTTTTCAATAATCCTGACAACATCTTGAGGGGTTGTCACAGGAATCTGGTTTATATGGGTGATTATAAAATCAGGCTTTATTCCTGTCAATTTGAATTTACCTCTTTCCAACTTTGCAATCTGTACCCCATGTTTCAACTTCAATCTCTTCAAGAGTGTCTGCGGAGCGCTTTGCAATGTTGCCCCAAAGAGTTCTAAAGTCTCTCCATCATTACCCATCATCACAACTCTGTCGCGACCCTGAAGCACAACATTATAATCCAATTTTTCTCCCTTTCTGAAAACAGAAACCACTGTTGTGTCGCCAGGCCTGTATGAGTTTATCTTCTCCTGAACATCAGAAGGATTATGGATAA
>JAFZFL010000110.1 GCA_017555925.1 Bacteroidales bacterium
CTTCTGTCATATATTTCGGGTATAGGACCGGCGCTTGCCCAGAATATAATTGACTATAGAGAAGCCAACGGGGCATTCTCATCAAGAGCACAACTGCTTAATGTGAAGAGGCTGGGAGAGAAGGTGTATGAACAGGCTGCAGGTTTTTTGAGAATACCCGGGGCTGATAATCCGTTAGACAATTCGGCAGTGCATCCGGAGCGATATGCACTTGTTTCAAAGATGGCGGCTTCTGTAAATATGCAGCTCCATGAATTGATTGGCAATAAAGATGCTGTGGAGTCAATAGATTTAAAGAGGTTTGTGACAGATGATGTTGGACTTCCAACCCTTAACGATATTGTTCAGGAGTTGGCAAAACCCGGCAGGGACCCCAGAACGGGTATAAAGGTGCTGGAGTTCTCCAATGATATTTTTTCAATTGAGGATGTTAAGGTTGGTATGGAATTACCGGGTATTGTTACCAACATTACAAATTTTGGAGCATTTGTAGATATAGGAATAAAGCAGAATGGCCTTATTCATGTGTCAAATATGGCAGATCGTTTCATTTCAAATCCTGCAGAAGTTGTGAAGCTTCATCAGCATGTTAAGGTAAGGGTGCTTGAAGTTGATTTGAAAAGGCAGAGAATACAGCTTAAACTTATGTGACAGTAAGATGGAGAGTCTGGCTCAAAAGTCATTTTGATTCAGGCTCTCTTCTCAATTTGGGCCAGTATTACACCTGCTATAACAATGGCTATGCCTGCAATCCTTATTACACTGAGCTGCTCTTGTCCTATTGCAAAGGCTCCCACTGCAGATATTGATGGAATAAGTGCAGAAAAGATATTTGTTCTGGTGATACCTAATTTTCCTATTGAATATATCCATAAGCCAAAACAGAGGCATGAGCATAGTACAGCAAGGCTTAATAGTGGTATTGCTATCTCTGGCGCAAGGAGTCTGGCTGTAACTCCGTCGAGACCATAAATAAGAAAAAATGGAAGGAAGAATATCGCACCAAAAGCAAATTGGTAGGTAGTTATTGTTATTGTGTTGTATTTGTCTGTAAGTCTTTTCACTACCATAGCATACCCGATGCTGGCACATACAGCCATAAAAAGGAGTGCGATACCGTAGGCATGTTCAATGCTTATTGCGCCCTCCTGAAAAACAACCATTACAATTCCCGGTACAGTAAGTATTATTCCGCATACCTTATATATATTGAATGGTATTCTCCATATCAGTTTTTCAACAACCAGGCAAAAAATGGGAATTGTGGCAATAATGACCGCTGCAATAGTTGCAGATCCTGTTGCAAGCATTCCATAAGTCTCACCAAGAAAGTAGATGAAGGGCTCACAGAATGCCATAAGTGCCATCCATAACAGGTCTCTGCCCTTTACTTTTTGAAGTTTTTTTATTGATTTTGAGATTGTAACCAGCAATAAACCGGCTATGGCAAGTCTTATAAACAGGTATGTAAATATAGGAACTTCATTTATGAGCAAACTGTTGGTCCATACAAATGAGAATCCCCATAGTATGATTGCTATGGTGGCGGCCAAATAGGCAAATGAGTTTGATCCGTTTTTTATTCCCATCTTTATCGTAATTGGATTCTGTAAGTCCCGGTAAAATATCAGTCTCTGTCAAACATCAGTCTCATGCTGCGCTTTTCGCCTGTAAGTTTTGAGTCTGACACAACTTGGCATCCATTTACAAATGTGTGTACAATGGTGGATGAGAAGGTGTACCCCCCAAATGGACTCCAGCCACATTTGTAGGCAGGAGATGAAGCTGTTGAACTGTCGGGACAAGAAGTGTCAATCAATACGAGGTCGGCATAGAATCCCTCTTTAATGTAACCTCTTTTGTTAATATTGAAGCATTTGGCAGGACCGTGGCTCATCTTTTGGGCAACCTCTTCTATTGTAAAGACTCCTTTTTTGACAAGTTCCAGCATAAGTTGGAGACTATGTTGAACTAAAGGCAGACCGCTTGGGGCTTTGGTGTAGGGTTGCTGTTTCTCTTCTAATAGATGTGGGGCGTGGTCGGTTGCAACAACATCTATTGCACCCTCTTTTACAGCTTTGCGCAGGGCTCTCATGTCTGACTCCTCTTTGATTGCGGGATTGCATTTCATTTTAGATCCATATTGTGGATACTCTTTGTTGTTGAACCACATATAGTGTACACAAACCTCTCCGCTTATGTCAGGGTTATGTTTTTTAGCCTCCTTTATCATCTCAATCTCATCTGCGGTACTCAAGTGGAGTATATGCAGACGCGAAGAGTTTTTTACGGCAAGTTCCAGCGCTCTTGATGAGCATTTTGTACAAGCCTCCCTGCTCCTTATTTGTGGATGCATCTCAAATGGAATATCATCGCCATACTTTTCAATGAATTTCTGGGTGTTCTCTTTTATTGTCTGCTCATCTTCACAGTGGGTGGCAATAAGTACTGGCGACTCTCTGAATATTGATTCAAGTGTCTCCTGGGAGTTCACAAGCATATTGCCTGTAGATGATCCCATAAAGACTTTAACTCCACATACACTCTTTTTATCTATCTTTTTTATCTCTTGAAGATTGTCATTGGTTGCACCCAGATAGAATGAGTAATTTGCATAGGAGTTGGCTGCCGCATTGCTGTATTTGGCTTCAAGAGCTTCCAATGTTACAGTTGGCGGGTTGTTGTTGGGCATGTCCATAAATGAGGTGACTCCACCAAGCACGGCTGCTTTACTTTCGCTCTCCACAGTTGCCTTTGCTGTATTTCCGGGTTCTCTGAAGTGGACCTGGTCATCAATTACCCCTGGCAGTATATGCAATCCTGTTGCATCAACTACTCTGTATTCATCTGTCGGGATACCATATAATAATGCATCTGTGGCCTCTTTATATTGTTCTGTTGAATCAAAATCATTTTCAGCAATAATCTTGCTTATGGTTTTGTCATTAATCAAAAGGCTACCTTTATAAGATAGCCCCTCGTTTACTATAGTTCCGTTTTTGATTAGTGTTATCATCTCTATTTTTGTTTGCGGGGTCTGATTTTTCTGAATTTCATTTTAAGAACTCCCCAGAAAGCCTCTCCAAATATTCCTGAACTCATTTTTGATGTTCCTTCGGTTCTGTCTATAAAAATGATGGGAACCTCCTGAATCTTGAATCCCAATTTGTAGGTATTATATTTCATCTCTATCTGAAAGCCATAACCTCTCATTTTTATGTTGTCAAGGTCTATACTTTCCAATACCTTGCTTGAATAACATTTGAAGCCGGCTGTACAATCATAAATTTTCATTCCCAACACCAATCGTACATATGTAGAGGCATAATATGACATGATTACTCTGCCGATTGGCCAGTTTACAACACTTATGCCCTTGCAGTATCTCGAACCTATGGCAAGGTCGGCACCCTCTTTTTTACAGGCATTGTAGAGTTTTGGCAGGTCGTCCGGATTATGGGAAAAATCGGCATCCATTTCAAATATATACTCATAATTGTGATCAAGAGCCCATTTGAAGCCAGTCAGATAGGCTGTTCCAAGTCCCAATTTGCCTTTTCTCTCTATCATATGCAGATTTTCAGTAAACTCTTTCTGCAAATTCTTGATAATATCACCTGTTCCGTCTGGAGAACCGTCATCAATAATGAGTATATGAAAATTTTCAGGAAGGGAAAAGACCTTTCTCACCATCTTTTCAATATTCTCCTTCTCGTTGTATGTGGGAATAATTATAACAGTATCTGACATCTTATCTATATATAATAGGTTTGCATCGTAATGCAATTTTCACTTTTAACTCTCAAAGATAAAAAATATTTTTATAATATATATCCCGACAGAGAGATGATGAAAAAAAACAAAAAAAGTTACAGATTGTAATATTCTTGTAACTCATGGATAGTCAGTATTTTATTTAGTTTGATATAGCTGTAACTGCAAAAAGAGCAAAAAAAAGAGTTAAAATTTTTCAAAAAAAATTTGGAAGTTGAAAAATAGTTTCTACCTTTGCGCTCCCGTTCGGTTAGGACGGCAAGTTGATTGACATAATGATAAAAGACAAGCAGCATATTTTGACAAAAAATATGATGATGTACAAGGAACACGAAAGTGATACTTAGTATATTAGAGCGTAAATTTCTTTGAATAAAGGAAGAGCTACAGGACAAGCTAGAGAAATAAA
>JAFZFL010000111.1 GCA_017555925.1 Bacteroidales bacterium
GATTACCAATATATCTTATACTGAAGCCATTTTCTAGCATATGCATATACTTCAATCGTTCTGCATAGCCGTGTTTCTTTCTCTTTTTTAACATAACAAAACCCCAAAAGTTTTTGTCTAACTTTTGGGGTTCATATCATTTCCGCTGGCTTTTTGAGTTGAGATACCAGGATTCGAACCTAGACAGACAGAACCAAAATCTGTAGTGCTACCGTTACACCATATCTCAATTTTGAGAGTGCAAAGGTAAGCACTTTTTTTTAATATCCAAACCTTTTGATGAAAATATTTTAACTTTGCGTTTGGAATTGTTCTTTCGGATAATCTTTTGATTGAAAAAATTGATGGATAATATTGATGAAAAATATATGCTGGAGGCTCTAAAGGAGGCTCAACTTGCATGGGAGGAGGATGAGGTCCCTATTGGTGCCGTAATTGTTTGTAATGGAAGAATTATAGCCCGTGCCCATAACCTTACTGAGAGATTGAATGATCCAACAGCTCATGCAGAGATGCAGGCAATAACTGCGGCATCTTCATATTTGGGTGGTAAGTATCTTGGCGATTGTGATCTTTATGTTACGGTAGAGCCATGTCCGATGTGTGCGGCTGCATTAAGTTGGGCTCAAATCAAAAGGGTTGTTTATGGAGCTCCCGACAGCAAACGCGGTTTTTCGCTCTTCTCACCATCTCTGCTTCACCCAAAGACCATAGTTGAAAAGGGCGTGCTTCAAGAACAGTGCAGTACTATTGTGACAGAGTTTTTCAGGAGCAAAAGGTAAAATGTCATGGAGTATTTACAGGAATTGGGATATATAGGTTTGTTTATTGGCAGCTTCCTGGCGGCAACGGTAATTCCGTTCAGTGCAGAGATACTTCTTATTGGAATGTTGTTGGCTGGCGGTAATCCTCTTGTTACGTTTCTCACAGCTACAACAGGTAACAGTTTGGGTAGCCTGACTTCCTATTGTATGGGATATTTGGGCAAGTGGGAGTGGATAGAGAGGTGGTTTCATGTTTCAAGGGAGAAGTTGGAGAGGCAAAAATCCAAGATAGATAAATTTGGCCCTTTGTTGGCAATGCTCTGCTGGTTGCCGTTTATAGGTGATGTATTTGCCATAGGATTGGGATTTTATAGGCTGAATTTTGTAAAGTGTTTAATCTTTATAGTTTTGGGAAAGGCATTGCGTTTTGGGGTGTGGGTTGTACTTTATATTATGTATGGAGAGAGTTTCATAAATTTTATATCGCAATATATTTGATAAGGGCATAGTCAGATGGGAATTTGACAATTTCTGTGACAATTTGTCAGAATGGAGTGGCAAGTGGCTTTTGGCACTGCTTTTGCCCTAATGTGCTTGCCTGCAGCAAAAAGAGTAAGGTGTTTTTAAGCTGTAAGGATAAAGAGAAATAATAATATTAATAAAATAAATTTTAAAGTTATGACTATTAGACCATTAGCAGACAGAGTGCTTATTGAGCCAAAAGCGGCTGAGACAAAGACAGCAAGCGGATTGTTTATTCCCGACAATGCAAAAGAGAAACCGCAGGAGGGAAAAGTGTTGGCAGTAGGCCCAGGAAAAAAGGATGAGCCAATGGAACTTAAGGTTGGCGACGTTGTACTTTATGGCAAATATGCAGGTACAGAGATTAATGCAGAGGGTAACAGCTATATGATTATGCGTCAATCAGATATTTTGGCGGTTATTGGCTAAGAAAAGTGTAAAAAGGAAAATTAAAAAATAGATAAGATGTCAGCAAAAGAGATAAAATTCAATATGGATGCACGCAGCCTTATGAAAGAGGGTGCAGATGCATTGGCAAATGCGGTAAAGGTAACATTGGGTCCTAAAGGAAGAAATGTTGTTATTGACAGAAAATTCGGTGCTCCGCATATTACAAAAGATGGTGTAACTGTAGCTAAAGAGATTGAACTTGAAGACCGTTTCCAGAATATGGGTGCGCAAATGGTTAAAGAGGTTGCATCAAAGACAAACGATCAGGCCGGTGACGGTACAACCACTGCAACTGTTCTTGCTCAAGCTATTATTAATGTTGGTTTGAAAAACGTTACAGCAGGTGCAAATCCTATGGATTTGAAACGTGGTATTGACAAGGCTGTTACTGCTATTGTGGCAAGCCTTAAGGAGCAGAGCCAGGAGGTGGGTACTGACTATTCAAAAATTGAGCAGGTTGGTACTATCTCTGCAAATAATGATGCCTTTATTGGAAAACTTATTGCAGATGCAATGAGCAAAGTTAAGAAAGAGGGTGTAATTACTGTTGAAGAGGCAAAAGGAACTGCAACAGAGGTTAAAGTTGTTGAGGGTATGCAGTTTGACAGAGGTTATATTTCTCCTTACTTCATGACCAATCCGGATAAGATGGAGGCTGTTCTTGATACCCCAAGCATTCTTATTACAGATAAGAAAATATCTTCAATGAAAGACCTTCTTCCTGTTCTTGAGCCAATTGCAAGAGAGGGTAAGAGCTTGTTGATTATTGCTGAGGATGTAGATGGTGAGGCACTTACAACATTGGTGGTTAACCGTTTGCGTGGTACACTAAAGATTGCAGCAGTTAAAGCTCCCGGTTTTGGTGACAGAAGAAAAGAGATGTTGCAGGATATTGCAACCCTAACAGGCGGAATGGTGATTTCTGAGGAGAGAGGCTTTACTTTGGAGAATGTTACCCCAGATATGTTGGGTACTGCAGAGAAGGTTACAGTTGACAAGGAGAATACTACAATTGTAAATGGAGCCGGCAACAAACAGGCTATTGAGGAGAGAGTTGCCCAAATCAAGAAACAGATTGAGACAACCACTTCGGACTATGACCGTGAGAAGCTTCATGAGCGTTTGGCTAAATTGGCAGGCGGTGTGGCTGTGCTTTATGTGGGTGCTGCTTCTGAAGTTGAGATGAAAGAGAAGAAAGATCGCGTAGATGATGCTTTGAGTGCAACACGCGCTGCTGTTGAGGAGGGTATTGTTGCAGGTGGTGGAGTTGCTTATGTTAGAGCAATTGCTGCATTGCAGAACATCAAAGGTGAGAATGAGGATGAGCAGACAGGTATAAACATTGTGGCACGCGCAATTGAGGAGCCTTTGAGAACTATCGTTGAGAATGCAGGTGTTGAGGGTAGCGTTGTTATCCAGAAGGTTAAAGAGGGTAAAGATGACTTTGGTTACAATGCCCGCACTGATAAATATGAGAACCTTATTGCTGCTGGTGTAATTGACCCTACCAAAGTAGCAAGAGTAGCTTTGGAAAATGCTGCTTCAGTTGCAGGAATGTTCCTTACTACAGAGTGTGTAATTGCCGACAAGAAAGAGGAGATGCCTCCAATGGCAATGCCTCAAATGGGTGGCGGAATGGGAGGTATGATGTAATAATCCATTTAAGATACCCTACGGATAAGAAAAGAGGCCGGATCAAAATTACTTTTGACCCGGCCTCTCCTCTTTTACTATTGTTTGTATGATCTTGGGGTTAATGGATTTGTTTTGCAGGATTATCCTACTAACCAGACCATTACGTGATTGTCAAATACTTCGTATTCAAGTTCAAACTCCTCCTCCTCGCCATCTTTGTCAATAAATGTGGCGTCAATCTCTCCTTCGTCTTTAGGATTGAACTTGTCTACTTCCATCTGCTTGGCAAAGTCTACTCCATGCTGGCTCATTCTCTTGTAGATAGCCTCTTTTGCACACCAGTATATTGCAAGGTGCAGATTTCTGTGCTTGTCTGAAAGATCTTCTCTTTCATCCTCTGAAAGGGCCCTCTTTTCTACAGCAGAAAAGTCTCTTTCAATGTTCTCTATATCAATTCCAACATCCTCTGTAGGGTGGGTGATTATTGCTACAAATCTGTTGGTATGTGTAATGCTTATGTGAATTGAATTGTTTTGGATAAACGGACTACCATTGTCGTGGTGTCCCAAATATACCTTCTCTTCAAAAACTGTGTTAAGAAGTGCCCTTACGGCAAGTTTCTCTTTTCTGCGTGCTTCACTTCTTGTGAGGTAAAGCTCCTCAAGTTCATCGTTTGGAATAGAAACCAACTTTAACAGGTCATCCTCGCTTTCCGTGACCTCCCAGACAGAGATTTCCGCACCATTGCGCAACTTCTTTCTTAAATAGAGTCCCATTTTATTGTAGATTATTATTTGTCAGGTTAATATTTTTATTTGTCATTTTTGCTTTATAAAGGTCTTCAACATCTCCCTCATCAAGAATTTCTCCCAGAATCTCCTCAAGAATATCCTCAAGGGTAACAATTCCATCTGTGCCACCATATTCGTCAACCACAACGGCAAGATGCATCTTTTTGTTACGGAACTCTTCAAGAAGATCATTAATCTTTTTGCTTTCAGGTACAAAGTAGGCCTCCCTTATATGTTTTTTCCAGTTGAAGGAGCTGTCGTCAAGCAAGAAAGGCAAAACATCTTTGATATATAAAAAGCCTCTGATATCATCCAAATCCTCTTTGTAAACAGGTAATCTTGAGTATCCGCACTCTGTGGCAATACGTATGACCTCACTATTGCTCATTTCAATATCGAGAGCCACAACATCTACACGGGGTTTCATGATTTTGCAAACGTTGGTTGTGGGCAGTTTTACAATTCCGGAGAGTATCTTTTTCTCTTCGCTTGTAGTTGGAGTGGCAATGTCAACAGCTTCGGCCAAATCTGTAAGTGTGACATCCGCTTTATTATGGATGTTGGAAAATCTGTTTGTGAACTTGCTCATTAGCCAACTGAATGGTTTGGTGACCGGAGATACAAAAACAAGAGGCCTGCTCATGAATTTTGCAAACTTTACAGGGATGTGGGTCGCAAGAATCTTTGGCATTACCTCTCCAAAGAGTACCAGAATGAAGGTTACAAGTATAGTATTTACAACAAACTCCATAATAGGATTGGAATCGAGAAAAGGGAAAAAGTGCCCTATAAGGGTTGATGCTATGAGTACTATAAGAATGTTGACGCAATTGTTTATTTGCAAGACTGTACCAAGCAGATAATCGGGGTTGCCAAGAAGGCGTAAGATCAGCTCGCTGCGCTTGTCCTGTTCCTTTTTTAATTTGTCCAATTGCTTTGGAGATAGTGAAAAGAAAGAGGTCTCACTCCCGGAGATAAGAGCAGAGCAAACCAAAAGGAGGATCAGACTGATCCCCAAACAAAGAATCTCTATTGTTGAGCTACTGGGAGGTTCCAAAATGTTAAAATTACTTGGTTTACGGGTGCAAAGATAATTAAATTTCTGATATAGTAGCTATATATTTTTCAATCAAATGATCCGGATGGTACTGGAGCTTGGCATTACGCAGGTTTTCATCACCTGCATCATCCTCCCTGTTTACATACATAAAGCCAATAATATCTGCAGAAAGTTCAATTTCAGAGCTGTATGTGCCTGACATCTGATGCTGCAAAAACATCTGGCTTATGGCAGGATATGCTCCAGTTATATAGGCAAATGCTTTTTCTATATGTACAAGAAAAGTGTTGGAATTGAGTTTCTCACCAATAGAGAAGGCTACTATCCGGCCATCAACTCTAAGTATTCCTCCCTTCAGCGAAAGTGCTTCAAAATTTTCAAGGGCGCTCTTTACAGAGCAACTCTCCTGCTGCATTGATGAATCCTTTCCACAACCATAAAGCTTGCACCATTCATTATTCATCTGGAGACACTCTCCGGCAGTAGCAGGGGTAATCTCTTCATAGCTCCAGTTGTTGTTTTTCTTGAAACGTGAAACAAAATTTCTCTTTGACTGGTACTTTTTCCCTTTGAGGGTTATAAGGTTCTCTGCAAGGTATATGTAGTCAAAACTATTTCTGTTTGGAGTGAATAGGAATTTGTCGGGAAAAAGCTCTTCCAAAATTGCTTTTTGTTCTTCAAGTATGGAGAGAAGGGTGAATTGGGCATTGAGGCAGCGCGCATCCTGCATCATCTCCTCAAGCACCTCTTTGTGGTTACCACGTCCGGCCGGAAAGAAATAGCGAGCTTTGCCGGTGTCTGAGGAGCCTTGCGGACAAAAACGTACAATAAGAAAATCTTTATATCGTGCAATTCTTGTACAGAAAACCTCTTTCCAAATAAAAAGAACGGTAAAGTTGAACTCAGTTGCTCCATAATCGGAATATTGGAGCAACTGGTCAACCCACTCTTTATCTGATAATTCTATTTTTTTAAATTCTATCATATGTTATTCGGCAAGCCACTCGTTCAAAATTCTGATGGCCTCCTTTTTCATCTCCTCAGGAAGAGTGTTGATTCTTGCTCTGTGGCTTCCGCCCGGCTCAACAAAAAGATGCATTGTCTGACGTCCTTTGCCTTTGGCCTTAAGAGCCTCATTCTTTACAGGAGCCTCTGGCATAACTGCACTCCAAGGATCAAACTCTCCATATATAAACATCATTTTTGAGTCAGTTGTTGCAAGGAACTTCTTAATATCTTTATAAAGATATTTGTCAAATTTGAAGGTCTGGCTTTGAGGAACAAATAATTTGGTAAGATAACCCTCTGCGTTCTTGATTGTAAGCAGGCCTTTGAAAGGTTTGGTGTCGTAGCCGTAGTAACCGAGCTCTTTAGCGGCTTGAACAAAGAAAGGCGCGGAAGCACCGCCCTCTGCAAAGTAATCGGGACCGCTGGTCTTTACAAGGAAATCAAACATCTCCTTATCTGAAGCGGTTTTAGGATCTGGAACTATGCCGGTATCGTAACCCCATTGCCAGAATGCAAACGGGAACTCCAAAACGCAATAATCATAAACAGCCTCAATAGGCATCTTGTATGTAAGTTTGTCTTTTGCAGAGAGCTCTTCAAACATAGGTTGGATTTTGTCTCTTCTCTTAAGGAACTCTATCTGGAAGTTTCTTAAAATCTCTCTGTCTTTATCTGTTCCGGCAAACTCTGCAAGGAAAGGTTCGTGACGGCCATCCTCCTGACCTTTACATAGCGGACCAACATAAGGAACAGAGATATCAATATCCTGAGGATAGTAAGTTGTGTAGAACATAGCTGTCTGGCCACCTTTGCTTATACCAGTTGCAATCCATTTTCCGTCATAGAGTTTTTTGAAGAGCTGGTTTACCCGGTGAAGGTCTGCAGCCTCATTTTTTGCTGTCATATAATCCCAGTTAAGGGTCTCGTCTGTGATTGACGGGTCGTTCTGCATAAATGGAATGGACTCTTTAAAATAGCGGTGTTCAACCTCAATCATATTTGCGTTGAACATAGTTGACAGCTCATTGCTGTAATTTGCTCCAGCGCCTCTTGAACTATAGCCCTCGGTAACAAGTACCATAGGGTTGTCATAACCTGTGTGCATAAGTACAACCTTCTGTTTGAAGGTGCCAAGTGCCGGGTTTGTATGGTCAATAGGTTGCTCAACAAAAAGCTGATACTTCTCTGTGTAGAGATTCTGCACGTGTTTGCCAATTTTAAGCGCTTTAATGTCACTTACATTAATGCCACATTCAACTGCTGCAGCTTTAATCTTCTGTTCAAGCTCCTGGGCAAAAGCGGGAGCAATTACCAATAGCAATAGAGCTATAAGGACAAATTGTTTTACTCTTTTTATCATATTCTGTTAAATTTGTTTTTTATTGGAAGGTGCCACATTCCGGCACTGGACTCAGACACTGCAAATATAGTTAAAATAAAATCAATGGCAGGTATTGAGGCTTTGTCTAGAATTTTACTCCAAAACCAACAGAAACTTCAAACCAGTCAAAGGCAATGGTTGCTGGTAGTGTTTTGATTCAATATTTTTCATTTTTATGGTTTTTATTGTCCTATGCAAATGTATTTAGACCTAAAAATTCTATCAAGTTCATAATGGTTCATTTGCGAACAGATATAATCTTTGTCAGACACTAATGGCGATACAAGAAAAATATTGGGGAAGCAATAAAAAACACCCCCCTGCCAATCTCTACTGATTCGACAAGGGGTGCCCGACTTAACCTAACTTAAAAAACTATTTCATCTATATAACATCTTGTAGGTTTAAAAGTTCAATTCTTCTATATCTTTTAGAGTCATACCAGTACATTCAGCAATCAAATTTGGGTCCAAACCTTTAGATTTCATTGATTTTGCAATCTCCCTCATACAGTCATTTTTTCCCTGCTGTATACCTTTTTCAATACCCTCTTCAATACTATAGTTCCAACTCTCTCCAACCTGTCCCATCTGGTCAATAAGACGGCAAGTATTATTTTTTGTATTTGTAAGTAATCACTTTGAAAAGCCAACTGAAGGGGTGAAGTTTTTATACTGTACAGGGAAGCCCCAC
>JAFZFL010000112.1 GCA_017555925.1 Bacteroidales bacterium
ACAGACGCATCACGTGTAAAATAGAAATTGTATAGCGGATAAAGTGCATAATACTCCTCCTTCAGATATGCAGTCAGGGTATTTACCCTTGCCGGAACACCCTCAATAAGACTCTTTGCCAAGTGGGCAGAAGGCATCTCCATCAAATAATCAAAATAATCTGTTACACCCTCCTCTATACAAATCTTTCCTATGAGTTTTTCACGCTCCCTGTAATCATCAAGAAGTGCTCTTAACAGCTCCTCAACATAATAGACAGTTGTATATTTGTTGAGGAGCCCATTCAGCTGTTCGTACTCCTTTTGGGCTATTGACAAATTCAAAATATCGCTATACAAAGCCCTTTGGGCTGTTTGAGGAGTCATATTTTCCACCTCAGCGCCCGGTTTATGAAGAATAACGCCCTTCAGTTTGCCTATTTCACTCTGAATATCTAAACTAAATGCTGCCATATGCCATATTTAAAAATATTTAGCGGAGCCTATTATTGATATTTGTTCATTTCATTAACAGTCAGATCGGTAATAACGTTTTTAAATGCGACCTCATCTCGCGGACATATCATAAGAACGTCATTGGTATCTACAACCATATAATTATCCAAACCCTTTATTACCAAAAGTTTATCTCTATTATTACTTACAATGAGAGAGTTTGCCACATTATCAATCATTGTGGCATCTGCCTTAACCATATTGTCATTTCCATCCTTTTCACACTGACAATACAAAGAGTGCCATGTACCCAGGTCGCTCCACCCGAAAGAGGCCTCAAAGACCCAAGACTTGTCGGTTTTCTCCATAACTCCATAATCTATGGATATACCGTTACATGCCTCATAAACATCCTTAATGAAATTCTCCTCCCTTTGTGTGTAATAAAAATCTGCACCATCCTTAAAAGAAGAGGCTATTTCTGGGAGGTATCTCTCCAACTCACCCTTTATGGTCTCCAGATTCCACACAAAAATACCCGAATTCCACAAGAACTCCCCGCTCTCAACAAGCACCTTTGCAAGTTCTGCATTCGGCTTCTCTGTAAAGGTCTTCACACCATAAGCCACATTGCCATTTATCTCCATTCTCTCGCTGCTGTTTGTCTGAATATAACCATATCCTGTCTCCGGACGGGTCGGCTTAATACCCAACGTAAAGAGTTCATTATGCGCCGAAGCATACTCAAGCGCATTGGATATTGTACTTAAGAAGAGCTCCTCATTCAAGATAAGATGGTCTGATGGGGCTACTACTACCACCGCATTGGGATCCTTCTTGTAAAGTTTGTATGTAGCATAGGCTATGCAAGGGGCAGTATTCCGTCGGTGAGGCTCCAAAAGAATATTTTCATCCTTCATTAATGGCAGCTGCTCTTTTACAAGATCTCTGTACTGCTCACTGGTAACTATTAAAATATTGTCTGTAGGAACTATTTTTTGAAACCTTCTGAATGTATCCTGCAAAAAAGAGCTTCCGGTTCCAAGAATATCCAGAAACTGCTTTGGTTTTGCATTCCTGCTTACCGGCCAGAAACGGCTTCCAATACCGCCAGCCATAATTATACAATATCTATTCGCACTGCTCATCTTATATCATGTTTACTGTTTTACTGTTCAATACTCCTTAAAATTCTCATAACACGGGAGAAAATGCCTCAGGAAAATACTCCACTTTGCAGATATCTCCATTGAACACCACACTAACCACATCAAAAACAATCTCCTTTTCAATAGATTTAAATGCAGCAAAATGTTGTGCCGCTGCAATCATCCGCCTGCGTTTTTGCCATCCCACCGCCTCAAAAGGATTGGTATCATTGGGATAAGAGAGACTTTTCACCTCAACAATCCTCAAAAAGGAGTCATCCTCCATTATCAGATCCAACTCCTTATGACCACTACGCCAATTACGTGCCACCAGATTCATGCCCCTCCTTTTCAGAAACCCCAGTGCCACATCCTCCCCTTTTCTTCCAATCTCACTCCTGTCACTACCCATAAATACATAACAAAGAAATGGCTGCCACTATTCCCGACAGCCATTAAATAATCTTAATTAACATCAATAAGCACAGGTCTGCCAAGTGGAACAAAATCATACGGCACACCTTGCCAACCCTTTACTGCATTAGGGTCTGCTTTTTGAACATCTCTCTCAAGGAAGCGCTCCATAACCTTTGCTATCTTTTGAGCCTTCTCTTCAGGCGAATAGCTCTGCGAGAATGGCTCTACCTCACCTGCGACCTCCAAAATTCTCTTGACTATATAGAACCTGCTTGGAGAGTTGTAATACATCCTGTTATCATCCATACAACTGATCTGTTCAGGACGCCAAATTCCCTGATAATAGAGTCCTCCTCCTTCAAACATTCCAACATGGGAATAATCCTCTAGTCCCTCAAAATGAGCCCAGTTGCTCTTGCTCTGCTCCGGATATACCGACAAGTTGAGGTAAAAAGGATAGCTCCATACTGTCTGGTACTCTACAATACGCTTAGTCTCACTCGCAGGAGCTGCTTCACTATAATATTTGTACTCATCTCCCAAGCGTCCAAAACCATGTCCACCCATCTCATGTACAACCACATTCTTGAAATTTGTCATGCTGTTGGTTGAACTTCTGAAATATGGAATCATTGAAATGCTCACACCGTCACTATACGCAGCACAAGTACCGGCATATACATTTGCATTGCTTATTACACCAATTGCTCCTTTTTTAAGCACCTCATAGGTAACACCCGGAATCTTCATAACCCAATCCTTTACAAGTTCATAGTCACAACTGATGCCGGTAGAGTTGCCACCCTCCCACTCAAGTTTGAACTTGGTATCTTTATATTCACTCTTGGATTTGTTTGAAATTCCTGTCTGCTTACTGTACGCGGCTATTTTGTAGACTGTAAAATACTCTCTGTAGCTCTTGTACGGCTCAATGCTGAAGAATCCTTCAATTGCAGAGTCTATATCATTGTCAAACTGTCCGCCAAACTTATAATGTTGCTGCAAATAACCGTCACCTGTAAAGACAAGCACTACAGGATTAGGTTTTGAACTCTCCATATATGTCACGTACTCACCATCAAGATATACATCCTTGCTGTCCGATACGGTAAATGTCTGTACGTCCGACTCTGTTACACCATCTTCATACCCGTCATCTGCAGATACTTTATAGTAGTATGTAACACCTGTCTTCAATGTTCCCATGCTTGAAGGCAACGATACCGATGTAGATTTTCCTGCAGAGAATTTTTGCCAGGTTGTTCCATTCTCCGACAAATAGACCTGATAAGTAATGGCATCGCCATCTGCGTCAGTAGATTTTGTCCAGCTGAAATTTGGTATCATAGAAACATCTGTTGCCTTATCGGCAGGCTGCAGATCTGTAGGCTTTGAAGGAGCATTGTTTTTAGCTTTATCCTGCTTAATCTCAATTGATTTACTCATTGTCCCACCATAAGTAACCCTGAACTGATAAGAATTTTCAGATTTGCGGTTCTTGCTGTCATTTACAGTAACCTCTATTTCACCATTTCCACTTGTAGCTGTTGCAGCAATTGACTTTATCCAATCTGGTTTGTTTGAAGTATTGATACTCCACTCCGTATTACTTGTTACAGTAATAGATTTTGTACTCTCCTTAGCATCCATTTGTAGCACTTCCGCTGAGAGTGAAAACTCTACAGGAGCTTGCGTCACCAATATAGTTGCAACAGCACTGCTGCCTGTTACAGTTAAAGTTGATGTCACCACACTACCTGTGTTATTGTATCCGGCGGCACTTACTGTTACCGTTGTACTTCCCGCTTCTCCGCTCTTGGGTGAGACAGTAAAATTACCATTACCGCTTTGGGTCAGCGTCCACGCCACATTTGAATTTACTGTAAATGATACAGATGATTTTGATACATCCAAAGAGGAAGATGAGGCCACTATCTCTATTTTGGGCTCCTCACTCTTAGTACACGATGAAATTAAAAATAGGGCAGTTACAGCCATTGTAACCAATAAATACACTCTTCTCATAAGCTCTATTTTTATTGCAATAATATTATTTAACAACCCAACAAATCTACAAAAAAAATGTTTTGTCTCAAAATCCTGATTTTTCAATATTTTCACACAAAAAAAGTGAGCCAATTATATTTTGGCCCACCTTTTCTATAGATTTTGGTCTTTTATTATTTTACCAATCTTGCTTTGTTAATTTTTCTGCTATCATCTGCAACTTGCTTCTGTTTTGAAACAAGTTGTTGTCCATTAACAGTAGCATTGCTGATTAGAGGATCAGAGTTGTCATCTGCCAAAGTTATATTGCTCTTAACTTTCAACTCAGAAAGATCCATATCCTCTGAATATTCAGGTACGAATACCATTGCAGAATAGTCGTAGTATGAAGCATTTTTCAATTGTCCTGACCCAGTAATAT
>JAFZFL010000113.1 GCA_017555925.1 Bacteroidales bacterium
AATTCAACAGACTCGGCTATTGTCATTTCAAGTATATCATTGATACTTTTGCCTTTATATTTTACGGCAAGGGTCTCCGGGTTATAGCGTTTTCCGTTGCACTCTTTGCAATGAACGTAAACACTTGGCAGGAAGTTCATTTCAATTGTTTGTACTCCAGCCCCTTTGCAGGTTTCACACCTTCCGCCTTTTACGTTAAAGGAGAAGCGTCCGGCTTTGAATCCTCTTATTTTGGCATCCGGTGTATTTTCAAAGAGTTTGCGTATGTCGGAGAATACATTTGTGTATGTGGCAGGGTTGCTGCGTGGAGTACGTCCTATAGGGTTCTGGTCAATCTCAATGAGCTTGTCAATATTCTCAAGTCCGGTTATCTCTCTGTATGGAAGCGGATCTGCCAATGACCTGTAAAAATGTTTGCTGAGGATTGGCATAAGTGTTTCATTGATAAGGGAGGATTTTCCGCTTCCGCTTACACCACTTATACCAACCAGGCATCCTAATGGAATGGTTATGTCTACGTTTTTAAGATTATTGCCTGTTGCACCTTTCAGCTCAAGGAAGAGTCCGTTACCTTTGCGTCGTTCTGCCGGTATCTCAATAGATTTTATTTTCCGGATATAGTCGGCAGTGTAGCTGTTGAGCTTTTCTATCGTTTTCAGCGGCATGTCAAGCAGCTTGCCCGGTTCTCCATTATATAGCAGTCTGCCGCCGTTCACTCCAGCTCCTGGACCCAAATCTATAAGCCAGTCTCCGCTTAAAATCATCTCTTCATCATGCTCAACAACCATAACCGAGTTGCCCTCGTCCCTTAATTTTTTGAGGGAGTCTATCAGTTTGCGGTTATCTCTCTGGTGCAAACCAATGCTCGGTTCATCAAGTATGTAGAGTACATTTACCAGTTTGCTTCCAATCTGGGTTGCCAGACGTATGCGCTGGCTCTCTCCTCCGCTCAAACTACGGGTAGAGCGGCTCAGTGACAGGTATTCAAGCCCCACATCTTTAAGGAAGCCGATGCGGTCATTAAGCTCTTTGAGAATATCGTTTGCAATGAGCATCTGGCGTGAGTCCAGTGATTGGGGGAGAGATTTTACCCATTCTGCCAGCTCTTTTATGTCGAGGTTTGAAACTTCAGCTATATTCTTGTTGTCAATTTTGAAGTATAGAGCCTCTTTTTTAAGTCTTGTGCCGTTACATTCAGAACAGATACACTCCTGTACAAAACGCTCCTTCTTTTCCAATGATTCGTCAGAATCCTGACTGCTCTGCTCAAGTTTTGCTATAATGCCCGGAAATGGAGCGAGCTGGGTGCCGTCGGGAAGATTAACCCTAAAAAGCTCTTCTGTGCCGTAAATTATGGCATTAAGGGCCTCCTCCGGCAGGTTCTTTATAGGTTCATTTAGAGAAAAGTTCAACTTTTTGGCCATGCTTTCAAGAATGCGGAACCAGTTGTTGTCTTTGTATGAACCAAGTGGCTGCAGAGCCCCTTCAAGAATTGATTTGTTGAGGTCGGGTATTATCTTGCCCAGATCTATCTGTGCGGTGTATCCCAGACCTTTGCACTTTGGACAGGCTCCTTGGGGCGAGTTGAAGGAGAAGGAGTGTGGTGCAGGCTCCGGAAATGAGATGCCGCTTGCAGGGCACATAAGGTGTTTGCTGAAAAAGCGTAATTTATTATTGGAATCATCGCTATCAAACTCCAGAACAGCAAGTGTGCCTTTGCCCTGTTCAAATGCTGTTGCGACAGATGAACTTATGCGTTTGTAATCATTTGGCGATGGAATGAGCTTGTCAATCACAAGCTCAATAAAATGGGTTTTATAGCGGTCAAGGGGCTTCATATCGGCCACCTGATATATTGTTCCGTCTACACGAACCTGCTGGTATCCCTTCTTTAAAAGGGAGTCGAACAGATCTTTGTAGTGGCCCTTCCTTCCAACAACAATGGGTGCAAGCAGTATGCATTTCTTGTTGTAGTAGTCATTCAGGATGAGGTCAATGATCTGCTCGTTGGTATATTTTACCATCTTTTCACCTGTGGCAGGCGAGTATGCATCTGAGGCACGGGCATAGAGAAGTCTCAGGAAATCATAGATTTCTGTAATGGTCCCGACAGTTGAGCGCGGGTTTTTTCCAGTAGTCTTCTGTTCAATGGCAATAATTGGGCTCAAGCCTGTTATGCTGTCTACATCCGGCCTCTCAAGAATGCCAATGAACTGTCTGGCATATGCGGAGAGGGTCTCCATATATCTGCGTTGCCCCTCGGCATAAATTGTATCAAAGGCGAGCGAAGATTTGCCGCTGCCGCTCAATCCGGTAACAACAACAAGTTTGTTGCGAGGAATTGATACATTTACCCCCTTTAAGTTATGCTCACGACTCCCTGTTACCTCTATTGTTTTCATTTTCAATTATTTATATGGCTCTTCTCTCTTGCCCCCTCTATAGGTACAAGAACCTTATAGGTTTTGCCGTATTTGTTGTCAAGCTTATTTGAGCGAATCCACTCATTAAGCATCTTTATCATCTTGAAGTTTGTATTGTGCTTTGCCGCAAAATCGCTCCAGTTGGCAATGGATTCCTTAACAATAACCTCTTTACACTCAATTGGTTTGTAAAGTTGGTCTTTGTTAATGTAAAAGCCGTAAGCCTCGGGGTTGTTCATAATGGTCTTTAGAGCAACTGCCCTGTAAATGTAACGTGCAGTTTCAAGCGGAAGCTGCATATCGTAGTAATTTTTCAAGGACTGGTAACCTATTCTGGAATCAATATTTGCCATTCCAACATTGTATGAAGCTGCTGCAAGAGTCCATGTGCCATACTTCTCGTATGCCTTTTTCAAATATTTGCATGCCGCACGGGTAGATTTCTCCCAATTGTACCTCTCATCTACCTGTTGGCCTATTTCAAGGCCAAACTCCTTTCCGGTGGTGGCGAGAAACTGCCAGTAGCCCTTTGCGTTTGCCGGTGAAGAGGTGGGTTGCAATGAACTCTCTGCAACACACAGATAGAAGAAATCGGGGTGCATACCCTCCTCCTTCAATATCTTTTCAACAAAAGCCTGATGTCTTCCTGCAAGTTGCATTATATAGATGAATGAACCGTGCCAGTGAGTTATTGTAATAAGCTCTCTCTGAAGACTTTCATATACATCAAAATAGTCAAGTGGCATCTCTTCTCCTGCAAATGAGGCCTCCTGTGGCATAGGAGGTATTACAATCTTTTGAAAAACTCCATCATTGTCATTTAAAAGTGTATCAGCACCATTGCCATTGGCGCAGCAGGTAATGAAAGGAAAGAGCAGCAGAAGTGTAAAAATGAAATTTCTCATAGGTCCTGCTCACTTATTCGTATCTCAAAAATGGATTTGTCTGCAACTCTACTGTAATTGTAGTTTCAGGGCCGTGTCCTGGAAGAACTTTAGAGTATGGATCAACCTGCGTAACTTTTGTAAGCAGGCTCTCCATAAGTGCATCATAATCTCCGCCCGGAAGATCTGTACGTCCAATACTGCCTGCAAAAAGCGAATCACCTGTAAAGATAATCTTGTCGAGCTCTGAATAGTAGCAAACGCCGCCTCTGGTATGGCCGGGAGAGTGTATTACCTTAAGTTCAGACTCTCCAAATTTAACCATTTCATTATCTTTAATGTCAATTGTATCAAGAGGCGGTTGTTCAATAGTATACCCGAACATCTGGCAATATTGCTGGGCGCGTTCAAGCTGGCCTTTATCTTCGGGGTGGATATATGTTGGAATGTTCCATTTGCGTGTAACAAAGGCATTGCCCATAACGTGGTCAAAGTGTCCGTGAGTGCAGAGCAGTTTTACCGGTTTAAGTCCGTTGCTTTCAATGAACTTTACCAGGCGCTCCTGTTCACTTGCAGTCTGGAGTCCCGGATCAATTATCACGCACTCTTTTGTGTTGTCATAAACTACATAGCAGCACTCTCTCAAATCATTAACATAAAATGTCTTTACTTGTATCATATTGCATTATATCTTTATTGTAGGTTCATTTGGTTACCCCATCCAGCATTGGGACAAAATTGCACTCTCCAACTACTCTTTTGGTGTACTCCTTTTCGGCCGTGCGTTCAATAACAAGCATATTCTGTCTGTTGTTTATGTGCCCGACAGGAATAACCATTTTACCCCCATCTTTAAGTTGTGAAAGCAATTTCTCCGGTATCTCTTTTGCGCAGCAGGTCACAATTATTGCGTCAAATGGAGCAAATTGTGGCAATCCGTTGTGCCCGTCTCCAAAAAAGAGATTGGCACTGTTATAGCCGGTTCTTTTAAGATTGCCGTTTGCAATCATACACAGCTCTTTCTGGCGTTCAATACTATACACCTCGGCTCCCATCTGGAGCAGGATTGCTGTCTGATACCCGCAGCCTGTACCAATTTCAAGCACCCTCTTTCCGGTTATCTCTCCAAGAAGATGGCTCTGCAGGGCAACTGTTGAAGGTTGGGAGATTGTCTGGGAGCAGGCTATTGCAAGAGGTTTGTCGGCATAAGCCAGATTATCAAGCCCGCTACTTACAAACAAATGACGTGGCACAATAGATATTGCACTTATAACATCCTCATTGTATGTATTTTGCGCTGCAAGTTCCTTGGCCATTTTAAGACGCCGGCCCTGGTGTTGGGGAGTATCAATCATTTTGCAAAAATAAGAAACAAATATGAAGATTAAAACTTAAATATTATCTTTGTCACACCTAAAACGTCTCCCTGATTTTATACAAAACAACTAACAAAAAAAGAGATATGCATATAGCAATTGCAGGAAATATTGGAAGCGGAAAGACAACACTTACCAAGTTGTTGGCAAAGAATTATGGATGGACTCCAAAATATGAGGATGTGGATTTCAATCCATATCTGTCGGATTTCTATAATGACATGCAAAGATGGTCATTCAATTTGCAGATATATTTCCTCAACAGCAGATTCAAGGATATAGTTGAAATTTCAAAATCGCAGGAGCACGTAATTCAAGACAGGACAATCTATGAAGATGCCTGCATCTTTGCGCCCAATCTTCACTCTATGGGACTTATGACAACAAGAGATTTTGAAAACTACACCTCCCTGTTCAATTTAATGTTGTCTCTCGTACAACCTCCTGATCTGTTGATATACCTTAAATCATCTATCCCCAATCTTGTGAACCAGATTCAAAAAAGGGGCAGGGAGTATGAGTCAAGTATAAGATTGGATTATCTTAAAGGCTTGAACGACAGGTATGAAAACTGGATCAATAACTACAAAGACGGCAAGAAACTCATCATTAATGTAGATGAGATTAAATTTGAGGAGAATCCAAAAGATTTAAGTATTGTAATAGATAGCATCAATGCCCAGTTGAATGGGTTGTTTTAGGCTGCAACTGTTGCTTGAAGTTATTTTCTTAGCCAGAGTTCCGGGTTCTGTTTGGTTGTGTTGTGCCACAGTTCAAAGTGGAGGGTTGATGTGTTTTCAGAACTGCTGAGTGTGCCTATGGTCTGGCCTGTTGCCACTTTGTCTCCGGCTTTTACTGTTACATTTGCAAGTTTGCAGTAGAATGTGAAGTAGTTGCCGTGCTGTATAAGTACGCACTGGTTGTATCCCGGTATTGCAATTACCTGTTTTACGGTACCGTTAAATACGCATTCTACCTTGTTGCCTGCAGATGTGGAGATATTTATGCCGTTGTTGAAAGGCATCTTTACGCTTTTGAACAATGGATGGTAGTGCTGTCCGAATTTTTCAATTATTACTCCACCTGAAACAGGCCAAGGCAGTTTGCCTTTATTGTTCTGGAACTCAGATGAGAGCTTTATGTTGTCGGCTTTTGCGGCAGGAGTCTCTTTAGGACTGTTTTTATCCTTGACAGCTGCAGCAAGCATCTTTTCTATCTCCCTGTTAAGCCTTTCTGCCTCCTTTTTCTTCTGCTCCATCTGCTTTTTGTACTTTGTCTGGTTCTTTGACAAAGTTTTGGCATAAGCTTTTGATTTTGATTCCTCTTTGAGCAGATTGTTGTACTCCTTCTCTCTTGCCTGTTGTGATTTGAGCGTTTGAGCCCTCAGGTTAAGAAGTTCGCTCTTCTGGTTGTTCAATTCCTGTTTGGTTTCAAGAATCTGTTCTCCCTGTTTATTTATGGCCTCGGAGTAGTTTTTAAGATATTTCCAGCGTCGGTATCCTTGCTCAATGTTGTCACTGGCAAGAATGTACATAAACCATATGCGGGAGTCTCTGTGTTTGTAAGTGTTTACAATAAGATGCTTGTAGTAGTGTTCAAGAGTGTCCAGACGTTGTTCAAGCTTTGCTATGCTGTTGTTCTTTGCGGCAATCTGCCTGTTCTGCTCCTTCAGTTCAAGGTCAAGCTCTTTTAGAATCTCTCTTCTGTTTGATACTTTCTTTTGGATGAATACCAGCTCCTGCATAGTGTTTTTATGCTTTTTCTGAGTTGAGGAGATCTGGTTGTTCAGGTATGCTATATCCTTTTCGATCTGGGTAATACGTTTTTTATGGGAGTCAATGCTCTGTCCGTAAAGGTAGGACGGCATAACTGCCAATAAAAAGATGAATATTACGGTATGAAGGATAGTTTTCAAGCTGTCGGGATAAAGATGTTATTTATTGTTTTGTTTCAATGCGGCCTTACGCTCTTTTGACTTCTCTTTTATGCCAAGAGAAGGGTCTTTGGCATCTGCCTGATCCCAATAGATAAAGGCAAGGTCAAACTCTTTGAGAGCATAGAGCACTTCGGCGTAGTGGTCGAGTATGGCTGCGCTCTCTTTGCCTCCATACATCATGGCATGCTTAAGGTGGGTCTTTGCCTCCACAGGCTTGTCCATGAGAAAGAGAATCCAGGCAAATGTATCCAGATATGTAGGGTTATCAGGCTCGCTCTCTATGGTTTTGAGGCTCATTTTATATGCCTGTTTGAGGCTCTTGCCTTCAAGTGCGAGGAAGTATGCGTAGTTATTGAGCACAGGATTATAGTTGGGATTTATCTTAAGTGCCTTTTTGTAGTATGCGTATGTCTGCTGGTTATTGCCCATTTCGTGGGAGAGGTCTCCAATCACAGAGTAGGAGGTAAGGAGATTGGTTGTATCATTCTCCATTTTAGCAACCTCTTCCAGTCTACGGTATGTTGCAATTGCATCCTGATGTCTGTTGTTCTGGAACTGTGCAATGCCCATAAGCTGAAGAAAATCTTTGTTCTGGGGTTCTTGTTTCAAAGCCTCTTTTGCCCTCTCTTCAAGGTTGTTCCAATCTTCTCTAAAATAGAGATATGAGAGATAGTGCGAACGTATTGTTTTGCTCTGGGGATTGGTTGCACACATATCTGAAAGAATCTTGTTGGCTTTGTCGTAGTTGCCTGTTTGTGCAAAGTATGCCGACGTAAGGTATCCGGTGGCAGTATCTGCCGGGTGAGTGGCTATAAATGTATCGACAAGTGTATCTAACTGCGGGCCGTTTTTTTGCATAAAGTGTTGGAGCTGGAACAATTGGCCGAGGTACTCATTTTTCATTTGTGGAGATACCTGAGGGTTGGCAATAAGAGGTGTGATTGTTGTGAAAAACTCTTTATAGTTGCCTTTGCGTCTGTGAATCTCAGCCTGGCCATATATTGCAGGGGCATAATGGGGTTCAAGTTCAAGGGCGCTTTTGTAATGTGCCATTCCCAAAGAGTCGTTGTATCGGTCTGTGTACATGTCGCCTATGACGGTTTCAATGCGGGGAGACCCCAGTTCTTTAGTTATGCTTTCAAGATATTTAAGGGCCCCCTCCATATCTTGTGTCATTCTAAAGAGGTTGAATTTCGTAAGCACAATAGCCTCTGTAAGGCCTCCAATCTTCTCTATTTTATCAAGCACCTCGCGTGATTTGTCAATATCTTCAAGACCGACATAAAGATTTGCAAGGTTATAATATATTTCTGTCTTTTTGGGATATTGGCCAATAAGATCTTCATAAAGGGCTATTGCCTCTTTAACCCTGTTGGTGGAGAGGTAAATGCGGCCCATAAGGGATTTGTACCAATAGTTGGTAGAGTCAATTCCAATTGCTTTCTGGAGCAGCATCTCGCCCGATACCACATCATTGGTATTGATGGATATATTGGAGAGATAGTAGTACGCTGCATCATTGTCCGGCTCAAATTCAAGTACTTTTGTAAATGATTGACGTGCCTTCTCATACTCGTTAAGGTTATAGAGTCTTAGACCCTCCATAAAGTGGTAATCCTTGTCCCGCTTTGCAGGAGTATTGTCTGTGATAATGGTCTGACCATAAGAGGTCTGGCCCATAAAGAGCATAAGGAGTGC
>JAFZFL010000114.1 GCA_017555925.1 Bacteroidales bacterium
ATATATTTTGGGTGGAGATGTGACAACTACAACTGTAAGGGTAGGACCACCATTTGAATCAAAATCATCATTTGTAATAGCATCATCGGGCTCGGAGAGGAACCGTAACAATATGATGGTGGTGGAGCTCCCTTCCGGTCCAATAAGGGATGCACTCAATTTGGTTAATAATCCCGACAATTTGGGACGTCCTATTGTTGTTACCGGTACGATTGTTTCTGCATATTACGGATACCCTGGTATAAAAAGTACAAAGAGCTACACTTTGCTGTAGCTCTTTGTCTTGTTGTATATGAAACTTATTTCTTCACTTTTTTTATGTAGAACAAAGAGGTGCACAACAGGGCAACCACTCCACCTCCAATATGTCCGATAATTGGTGCAAGATTAAGTCCACCCTGCACATTTGGTGCTATAAGAAGGAAGCATACACTCATATAAGTGATGAAGATTGCCGGTATTGTCATTACCAGGTGGTTCTTTCCCTTTGATGCAAAGTATGCGGCGCAGGCCCATAGGGTTGTGGCAGCCAGCAACTGGTTGCTTATTCCTACGTATGTCCATATTATTGAGAAATCAATTGTACAGCTCAGGAATGCTACTGCAAAAATTGGAATACATACCATAATCCTGTTCTTCACAGGCTTTTGTGAGTAGTTTACCGCATCTGCTAGGATAAGTCTCAAGCTGCGGAATGCTGTATCGCCGGAGGTGATAGGGCATACAACTATTCCCAGAATAGCTATTATAGCACCTGTTTTGCCTAACCAGCTCTCGCAAATGGCATTTACAATTATTGCAGGAGTTTTGCCTCCGTCAGCTGCTATGTTCAACCCCTCCGGGCCGCCAAAATAGGCCATTGCGGCAGTTGCCCAAATGCACGCCACAACTCCCTCTGCAATCATAGCCCCGTAGAAAATAGGCCTTCCATATTTTTCATTGCTCATACAGCGGGCCATCAGTGGCGATTGTGTTGCGTGGAATCCGCTTATTGCTCCGCAGGAGATTACAATAAAGAGCATAGGTACAAGCATATACTCTGTTCCGTTTGATTTGTAGTTGCGGAAGGTTTCTGCTGTAAGTTCCACCATCTGAAGTTCCCCGTTGAACCCTTTTACCAGCAGTGAGCCTCCTATTGCTACCGCCATAAACAGAAGCACTGCCCCCATATATGGGTAAATTGTTCCTATGATTTTATCTATCGGGAGTAAAGTGGCAATTATATAGTATGTGAATATAACTGTGAGCCAGATTTTTACATCCCAACCTGAGAGTTGGTGCAACAATCCTGCAGGGCCGCTTATGAATGAAGTTCCTACAGCAAAAAGCAGTGCTATTATTACAATTGTAAGGAATTTCTGAAGTCCTTTGCCAAGGTATATTCCAATTATCTCGTTAAGGCTGGCACCTTTGTGGCGGAGTGAAAGCATTCCTGCTGTATAATCGTGTGCTGCACCCATAAAGATACATCCCAACACAATCCACAAATAAGCTATTGGACCGTATGCCGCACCCATAATGGCTCCAAAAATTGGACCAAGTCCGGCAATGTTAAGGAACTGGATTATAAATATTTTCCATGGTTTGATTACCTGATAGTCCACTCCGTCTGCCATCTCTATGGCCGGTGTAGTCCTTTTTGGATCTGCCCCAAAGAACCTGTCTATAAATTTACCGTAGGTAAAGTACCCCGCAATGAGTACCGTAATAGAAATTAGGAAGGTTATCATTTTGCTGTATAGTACATTTATTAAATTTTACAAATTTATAAAAATTTCAGTTATTTTGTACACTGAAAAAAATGGCCTCACAGGTCATTCTAACGCAACAGTTGATATGAAATCTTTTTGGAAGTCGGGTCCCGACTTCCAAAAAAAATAGGATATTTATGAAAAAAGTTATAATTTTTGGGGCATCATCAGGTATTGGAAAAATGTTGGCCCAGCAGTATGCTGTGCAGGGGTGTATGGTGGCGGTGGCGGCCAGGAGGGTGGAGAATCTGAAAGAATTGCAGAAAACTCATCCGGTGAATATAATTGTTTTTAGGGCAGACCTTTCAGCGGTTCCGGCAGAGATGGGGGGAGAGCTGCAAGAGAGTCCAAGGGGCAAGTTCAGAGAGATGGTGGAGGCGCTTGGGGGAGTTGATCTGGTGATTTATTGTTCGGGGGTTGGAAAACAGAATGCCCAGCTGGAGATTCAGTTGGAGTACAGCACAATAAACGTAAATGTAACAGGATTTACCGCAATAGCGGCGGCAGTGGTGGAGTATGGAAGCACTGCAGGGCATCACGTGCAGTTTGCAACAATTTCATCAATAGCCTCAACAAGGGGGATAGGGATAAGTGCATCCTACTCGGCAACCAAGATGTATCAGGTAAGGTATATGGAATCATTGAGGCAGCTCTCCAACAGCAAAGGGTGGAATATGTCATTTACCACAATATTGCCGGGTTTCATAGCAACAGATTTCATAAAGGGGCGCAACTACCCAATGACAATGCAACTTCCGTATGCTTCCCGACAAATTAAGCAAGCCATTGATGCCCGAAAAAACACAAAAATCATAGACTGGAAATGGACTGCGGTAGTGGCCTTCTGGCGCCTTATTCCAAACTGGTTGTGGTACAAAATTAAGGTGGGATAAAGGGATAAGTTGGGCATAAGAGGGGAAACAACCCTGAAACTGCAAAATGTTAACATTCATATAATCAGAAAAATATCCTGCAAAAGGCCGCAGATGGACCGCATTGGGGATATCACACACAATATACAGGCTGGAAAAGCGGTAACTTGGCAATGAATTAAACATAAATATTATGAGAAGATTTATTGCTGTGTTACTTCTTGCTACAGCAGGTTGTACAACAAACGCGGGTGTGTTCCCACAACCATTAGAGTATTATATAGGCAATGCCCGCCCTTTGCAAGGGGAGAGGCTTCCTGCAGAGTATCTGATAAACTACGCTTTTGATTGTTTTTATACTCCACAAGGATTTTTTGGCAAAATGGAGTTGCCCAACAAGAGACTCATACACATTGCAGATTTGCAGACGGGTGAAGTAACCCATTCTGCAGTATCAAAGGGGCGAGGTCCAAATGAATCTCTTGTGAACCCTTATATAGATTTGTATGGCAATAATTTGTATGCAAACGATGTTATGGGAGAAAAAGTGCTTAAAATATCAATGGATACAGATACCCTCATAGTAGAGGAGTACTTCAAGCACCAGTTCAGGAAACCTTCTTTTGCCGTTAACCTGCAGGCTGCATCAGATTCATTGTTTGTATTTTTCCTTGGTACACGAACAGGAGGAAGGCTTGCCCTTACCGACAATACCGGTCAAGTGTTGGATACGCTGGTGTACCCTGTATTGGATGATCCAAATCTCGCAAAT